>JANOYH010000326.1:0-48999 GCA_031428775.1 Bacteroidota bacterium | reverse complement strand
GAAATAGGTATGACGGACAAACCTGATAGAACCAAAGGAACCGTTTCATTGCCTGCACTAAGAAAAGGAAATATAGGATTGGTGGTGGCTACACAAATAGCTAGAGCGGTGGCTCCTGGGAGCCTTTTAAAAGGTTGGCATTCTCCAGAACAGGCATGGGCGCAAACACAAGGACAACTGGCTTGGTATAGAGCCATGGAAGCTGCTGGTGAAATGAAACAGATTACCAATTTATCGGAATTAGAAGCACATATACAATTGTGGCAAGAAGCACCTCATGCTATCAATGAGCTGGATCCTTCAAAAATCAAAACAGCAAATAACAAAAAACCTATTGGATATCTATTGAGTTTAGAAGGAGCAGATTCATTGATTACACAGGATCACTTGCATATTGCACACCGATATGGATTACGCGCTGTTGGTCCAGGTCACTACGGTCTAGGCAGGTATGCTAATGGTACTGATTCAAGCGGTGGATTAAATGAAAGGGGTATTGCTTTGTTGAAAGAAATGCAATCACTAGGAATGATTTTAGACGCAACACATTTGTGCGATGACGCTTTCTGGGACGCCATGGAAATGTATGATGGAACTATTTGGGCTAGTCATAATAACTGTAGAGCCTTAGTAGATCACAATCGGCAGTTTAGTGATGAGATGATTCAAACACTCATTCAAAAAGGCGCTGTCATTGGCGGTTCATTAGACGCATGGATGATGGTACCCGGATGGCAACGCGGCATTTCTACGCCTATTTCAATGCAGTGCAATCTTGAGAAATTGGTAGACCATATGGACCATATATGCCAGCTTGCAGGCAATAGTTTACACATTGGCATTGGCACAGATTTAGACGGTGCTTATGGTAAAGAACAATGCCCTTATGATATTGAAACCATTGCAGATATGCAAAACCTGCCAACTATTTTAAGTAAACGGGGATACCAACAAACTGATATTGAAAATGTATTACACAGTAACTGGTTGCGCTTACTTAGAAAAACGCTGAAGCATTAATAGTTGTTTTTACTTCATTTCTTTTAACTGCACTTTGTTTTTTGTTACAGCTAATTGGTGCTTCACCCCTACTTTCAATGCATAGTTTTCAGTAGCATGACTAACAGGAAAATCAACACAAATAGGATAAGTATATTCTTTCAAGTGTTCATTGATGGCAGTTAACACGTCAGTCCCAAAAGGAATAGTGGTGTCTTGCATGTCTGTAAATCCACCTAGGATGAGTCCAGCTAACCCATCTAATAAACCCGCTCTTTTTAATTGCAAGAACATACGATCAATATGATAGATATGTTCTCCAATATCTTCAATAAATAAAATGTTGTTTTTTGTTTGATATGCCGATGCTGTTCCAATCAAGTGCACGATCAAAGAAAGGTTTCCTCCTATTAATAGGCCTGATGCCTTACCTATTTTATTTAAACTATTTGGAGCGCAACTATAGTTAATTTTTCCCCCTTTCAATGCTTTTCGTAACGACTGCACATAATCGTTTTCAGCCCCCCCATCATTAAAGGCACTTGCCATAGGAGCATGTAGAGAAGCTGCTTTAATTTGCTGAAATAAATGGGCGTGCAAAACTGTGATATCACTAAAACCAATCAACCATTTGGGATTTTTCTTAAACTTTCTAAAATCCAACCCATCAATAATCCTGCTCACCCCATAGCCCCCCCTTCCACAAAGTATAGCCTTTACTTCGGTATCATCCAACATTGATTGCAAATCGGCCAAACGTTCTGCATCAGTGCCTGAAAAATAATTAAACTGATTGCCCAGGGTTTTGCCAATTTTTACTTGATAACCCCATGATGTTAAGGTTTTTATACAGGTTCTAGCCTTTTCTAAGGGTAAGAATCCGGCGGGACAAACGATGGCAATCGTATCTCCTTTTTTCAAATATGGTGGAATTTTGATCATAGTGTAAAAATAAGGCAGAATAGCTAAGGGTTTGGGATTCAAGCCTTTTTCTTAACTCTAAAATGCACTTGATCGTATAAAAAAACGAGTTAATTGCCTCACTCAAAGGGAATACTTACTTTTGCCCTCCTTAGAAATAGAAAATGAAACAACCTAAAAGATATTTGATTACAGCAGCCCTGCCCTACGCCAATGGATTAAAGCATATTGGACACTTGGCCGGTGCCTATTTACCCGCAGATACTTATGTAAGATACCTGAAAGCACAAAAACGTGATGTGGTGTTTGTTTGCGGAAGCGACGAACATGGCACCGCAATCCCCATACAAGCAACCAAAGAAGGCACCACTGCGCAAGCCATCATAGACAAATACCATCCCATTATTGCCCAAAATTTTAAGGACCTAGGAATAGCTTTTGATATCTACCATCGCACCAGTTCTCCATTGCACCATGAAACTGCACAGGAATTTTTTAAAGTATTAAATGAGAAAGGCGATTTAGAAATCAAAGAAAGCGAGCAATATTTTGATGAAGCCGCTAACAGCTTTTTGGCGGATCGATTTATTAAAGGCACTTGTCCGAATTGCGCTTATGACAATGCGTATGGCGACCAATGCGAGCGTTGTGGTAAGAGCTTGAGTCCGGACGAACTTATTGACCCCGTAAGTACATTGAGCGGCAACAAACCCATTAAAAAAGCTACTACGCACTGGTACCTTCCTTTGGATAGACACGAAGCGTTTTTGCGCAACTGGATATTGAAGGACCATGCAGCTGATTGGAGGAGTACGGTAATTGGACAGTGTAAAAGTTGGATTGATGGCGGACTACAAGCAAGGGCCGTAACGCGCGATTTGGATTGGGGCATTTCTGTACCAGCCAAAGACGCTGAAGGAAAAGTTTTATATGTATGGTTTGATGCGCCAATTGGATATATCAGTGCCACCAAACAATGGGCATTGGATAATGATAAAGATTGGAAACCCTATTGGCAGGATAAAGAAACCAAGCTGGTCCATTTTATAGGTAAGGACAATATTGTTTTCCATTGCATTATATTTCCTGTAATGCTGCAACTGCATGGCGACATACTTCCAGAAAATGTGCCAGCCAATGAGTTCATGAATTTGGAAGGAGATAAGATGAGCACTTCTAGAAACTGGAAATTAGAGATGCAGGATTATATAGATGATTTCATTAACAAGGAAAACGGCGGACCACAACTGGCCGATGCACTTCGTTATTATCTTACCCAGATTGCACCAGAAACAAAGGACAGTGAATTTACTTGGAAGGGGTTTCAGGATGCGAACAATAGCGAGCTCGTCAATATCTTTGGCAATTTTGTGAATAGAGCATTGGTGCTAATGCACAAATTATGCAAAGGGAAAGTGCCGCCTGTACACTTTGATGTGTTGGATGATTTAGACAAAGCTACGATTGCTGAAATTGGTGCAACCAAAGAAAAAGTAGAAGCACTCTTAGAAGGATATAAGTTTCGTGAAGCTTTGTTTGAAGTAATCAATTTAGCGCGTATAGGCAATCAATATATGCAGAAAAAAGAACCTTGGATTCTTGCTAAACAAATTGACGAGAACGGCCAAATCACTACAACAGCACAACAAGTAATTGACAATACCATGCATATCTGTTTGCAGATCTGTGCAAACCTTGCTGTAATGGTGAACCCATTTCTTCCTTTTACCGCCAAGAAAATTTGCTACTTGTTAAAAGTAGTGGACAAAATGTTGGACTGGGAAAATGCGGGTAAACCAAAATTATTGAGCGTGGGTTATACATTACGTGCACCTGAATTATTATTCCGCAAAATTGACGACACAGAAGTAGCTTATCAAATAGAAAAATTACACAAATCCTTGGAAGCATCTAAACAAAATACAGCAGTAACAGAAATTCCTGAAACAACAATATCAGGTGACGCAACAACATCAGAAACAAGTTCAATAAATGATACTCCTGCCTCCTTTGCCCCAATAAAGCCTGAAATTATTTTTGACGATTTTGCAAAGATTGATTTGCGCGTAGGTACTATTGTTAGTGCAGAAAAAGTAGAGAAGGCAGACAAGTTATTGAAGCTGCAAGTAGATCTAGGCTTTGAAACAAGAACCATTGTTTCAGGCATTGCGTTACATTTTAAACCAGAAGAAATTGTGGGCAAACAGGTAACTGTAGTAACCAATCTAGTCCCAAGAAAAATGCGTGGCATTGAAAGCAATGGTATGATCTTGATGGCACAAGACGCAGAGGGCAAATTGCATTTCATTAACCCGGAAATAGCAATTGCAGCGGGTGCTGGGGTGAGTTAGTACTTATGTTAAAAGTAGTCTAAATATAGACCTAGCTTCATTTGCACTAGCGCCTGGAAATTTTTTCTAAAGAGCGAGTTTCTAAGTTCTGTATTTGCAATAGTCGTAACCTGAGCTTCTTTAAAGACTTTATAGAAGAAGGATAGTGTGAATGGCGTTGTTTTCATGACCGGTACTTGGCAGGTGGTTTCAGGATACTGCATTGCCCAATATGATAAGTCCACCCCAATTCGTGACCCAGTGCCTCACGAATTAGGGTTTTAACAGAAACACTAGAGAAGTAGCAAGAATTAAATATTAACGCTAAAAAGATTTTACTGAATTTGACCCTCGTTCAGAAATTGATTATATTTAGGTATGCTTGATTTAAAAGAAAAATATATTCTCAACAAACAGCAAAAAAAAGTTGCTGTGCAGTTAGATATTAAAACTTTCAAAATAATTGAAAAAGTATTGGAGGACTATGCACTTGGCCAATATATGGAAGATGTAAAGTCAGATGATAAATTGACTTTAGAAGAAGCAAAAAACGTCTACAAAAAAAGTAAAAAGCGTTAAAATGGAAATTCGCTTTACCAAGACTTTTTTAAAGGACTTGGCAAAAGTACAACCACCAAAAAGGAGAAAGCAAATTGAAGAATTTGTTTTTGAAAGCTTACCAAATTTCAACACCTTAGAAGAATTAGGTAAGGCCGAAAAAATGACAGGATATGACAACTATTACAAGATAAGGTTTGGTGAATATCGTATCGGTATATTAAAAACGACCGACCACATTGAACTTCTGAGAGTACTTAATAGAAAAGAAATATATCTAGTTTTCCCTAATTAGTCTTCAATTTTCTGCATCCAAAACGAGGATGGTTCTGAATTCTCCATTAAGTGAATTAAAGTTGACCTAGTTTCTTCGAAAGCCTGCTTTGTCAGATAGTTTAATACAAACAACACTTGAAAAGATTCGTTCTTGTATAAAAATGCTTCCAACAAATATTGCTCATTCCAAAAGCGCATTTTTTCTGTTAACCAACTATTGGGATAATGGTTTGGTAAGAAAATATCATGGATATGAATGATCACCCCTTTTTTTAAAGAAGGAAGAATTTGAAAAAAGATATGCAATACGTCATTTCCTGGGCGAATGATATGTGAAGAATCCACAAATAAAATATCATTTGCTTCTAGTAATTGAAACATTTCGAGCGGAACTTCTTCTACAGTTTTTCGAATAAGTGTAAAACCTTTTTCTTGATTCAAATGGGGCATTTCAAAAGGCTCAATACATATTAGGTTACAAGGATTTCCTTCTGCACTATTT
The DNA here is from genome assembly GCA_031428775.1 of Bacteroidota bacterium. Lineage (GTDB taxonomy): Bacteria > Bacteroidota > Bacteroidia > Chitinophagales > Chitinophagaceae > Sediminibacterium. Next base: position 43,413 of record JANOYH010000326.1, on the reverse strand, counting down.
TTGTCAATGGCTCTCAAACACAGTAGGGTACTATATCCTGAACCAATTTCAATGATGTTTTTTGGCTTTTTATTTCTCACCATCAAATAATACATCTCCACATCGCCGGCACCAAAATTTGGATTGTGAACATAGAAATCATTCTTCTGTAACCCTCTGTTTAAAGGCAATTCATTCAATTCTAATAAATGATTGAATTCTTTTAATCTACTCAATTGTACCGTCAAATCTTGAGTAGACAATTGAATTTGTTTCGCTATATTTCTATTGGAAACCATGCTGACTCCTGAAAATTCATTTTTATTTAAAGAGCCATTCTCATCTATTGAATTAATATTTTTTGGATAAATAAACCTCGGTTCGTAGTAGTGATCCCGAATTGGAAATACGCCAATTTTCCTAAACAAAAACAGCTGCATAGGAAAATGCTCCACCCCAAATTTTCTGCTGATATAGAGAATGGGCAATGCTATTAATGATATCACTGAAGCAAGGCAATCAAACAAAAAATAGATGACTGCTTTCATGTGTTTATTCTTTATCAAAGCTCACACATTCTTTCAACTCTCTTTCAGAATAACTATATCCATATTGCTTCAATACATCATCTGGAACACCATTCCATTGATTGGGTACATTTCCCATATAACCAACGTCTTTCACACCAATTTCAGAAGTATAGAATCCGGTAGAAACTAGGTCGCGCATCAGGTTAAAAAACGCCACCCCCTGTGCCATAGCTGGTTTTGCTTTTTTGGGATAGGCAATCTCGTCTATGATTTCAATTTGTTGCTTTAAGGTACACTTGATGAATGCGTTTTCAAAACGATTCAGGCATTGCATATCCAACCAACGCAAACCACCCCTTAGAGGCGTTTGGTGCTCGGGCATATCTTTCACAATGAACTCGATAAAGTCGGGCACTTTTGCATCAGAAGCGCTACCACTTACCGCATCTTTTGGGATAATGATATCACCCAATACGGTAATGGTTGCCATCTCGTGTTCAGTGAAAAACTTAGGCTCAGCATTGAGTTTTTTGAGTGCGTCTTTTTCTTCTTGCATCCTATCAATATCTAGGGTTGCATCTGCAGATGCTGCAATGGCTTTTTTGTCACTCGGTTTACAAGCTTCTACCAACACACCTGTTGCCATACTGCCTAACAACAATGCTTTGATTGATTTCCTTCTGTCCATCTTCCTAATTTTTTTTCAGTCACCTGATTGATCAAATAATTTTTAAATATTCTGTTTTTTCAACTCTTCAATGATATACTCTGATGTACGCATAGACAAAGCCAAAATGGTCCAAGTGATATTTTTATCTGCTTGTGATACAAACTGGCTTCCATCTACACAGAACAAAGTTTTACAATCATGCGCCTGACTCCATTTGTTGAGTGCCGAAGTTTTTTTATCATTCCCCATCCTTACTGTTCCCGCTTCATGAATAATATTTCCAGGGTTATTCAAACCGAATTTATTTTTCTCTGTATCCTCTCCTCCCCATGTAATGATGGCCCCCATATTGTGCATGATTTCCTTAAAGGTTTCTTTCATGTGTTTGGCTTGTTTGATTTCATAATCAGAATGATTGGTATGAAAAGTCAACACTGGAATACCATATTTGTCCACCACTTTAGGATCAATCTCGCAATAGTTATTAATATTTGCCACAGCTTCACCCCTACCTGCCATGCCTACACCAGCGCCATAGAAAAAACGAACGTCTTCCTTTAATGACTCGCCATATCCACCCGCTTCCTTAGTCTTACCATTCACTGGAAATTGACCATTCTGCCCTTGCATACCCATACCAAATCCATAAGCTGGCTGACCCATGCCTCCCCAGTATTCAATATGGTAACCGCGTGGGAAGTCCAATTTTTTATTATCCAACCACCATGGTGTATATACGTGCATACCACCCACCCCATCTTCATTATATCGCTTTCTACCCATGAGTTGTGGCAATACGCCACCCAAGGCAGCACCAGTTGAATCGTGCAAGTATTTACCAACCACATTGCTATCATTGGCCAATCCATTTGGATGGCGGGTTGATTTTGAATTCAACAACAAACGCGCTGTTTCGCAAGTGCTAGCCGCAAGTATCACCACTTTACCAAAGACTTGGTATTCCATACCATCGGTTTTGTCCACATAAGAAATTCCTGTAGCCAATCCCTCTGCATTGGTAATAACTTCACGTGCCATGGCATTCACAATCACATCCATATTACCTGTTAAAGCAGCAGGTTTAATCAAGACTGATGAAGAAGAAAAATCGCCATAGACTTTACAACTTCTACCACACTGCGCACAATAAAAACAAGCGCCCCTTTCTTCATTTATTTTCTTTGTGAGAATAGATAAACGGGAAGGAATTACCGGAACGCCCAAACCAATGGCCGATTTTTTAATCATCAGCTCGTGCAATCTTGGCTTTGGAGCGGGCAAGAATATCCCATCCGGATCATTGGGTAATCCTTCATTTGATCCGAATACGCCAATCAATTTATCAATCTTATCGTAATAAGGTTTTACGTCGTCATAGCTAATGGGCCAGTCGTCTCCCAATCCATCTACACTTTTTCTTTTAAAGTCTTTGGGACCAAAACGCAAAGAGATTCTTCCCCAATGATTGGTTCTTCCACCAATCATACGCGCACGCCACCAATCCCATTTATCACTGCCTGCTTTCATGGTATAGGGTTCACCATCAATCTCCCATCCCCAATAGCATCCATCAAAATCACCAAAGGGTCTAAACTTAGTGCTGGCGCCCCTTCTAGGCGAGTCCCAGGAATTTTTTAACTGAGAAGAGTGAATAGCTGGATCGTAATTAGGACCTGCTTCTATCAAGCAAACTTTCAATCCTGCTTTGGTTAAAGTGTAAGCAGCCATGCCACCACCGGCACCTGAGCCTACAATTACAGCATCGTATTTCTTGGGCTGTTTTTTAATCTGAAGATCTCCCATATTTCAAACTTTTTTTGGCGTTTGTTTGTAAGGATGAATGTATGAATTTTAAGAGGATTTTTAAGAAGTATTTGAGAAAAAATAAACCGCCCTGGGATTAATCAGGACGGTTCTTTTAACCAGGTACGGTTTAAAGCTATGGCTAAGGCATTACTGCCATAAACCCGATGGATTTGATACTAACTACATCCCATGCTATTGCCACAGTTGAGGCATTTGTAGCAAGTACCGCTGCGGATGGTAATATGTCCGCAGGTGTTACAAGAAGGCGCATCACTCTGCATACTCTTGGCTGCTTGATTTACTGCGTCCATTCCGTACTCCGACTTCAAAGCAACTTTTTCAGCACGTTGAGCAATAGGAGCAGTGGCGGCAACAGATGGTGCTGTTACTCGGATACTGCTCAACTCAGGCTTTCCCAAAAAAATGGCTTCCCCCTCCTCTTCGCCAGTATTTTCAACTGATGGTTTGTCAAGTACATGTACTAAATCAGTGCGACCCAAATATTCATAAGCCAATGCCCTAAAAACAAAATCAACAAGTGAAGTAGTAGTCTTAATATTTGGATGGTCTACCATACCCGCTGGCTCAAATTTGGTGAACACAAATTTCTCTACAAACTCTTCCAATGGAACACCATATTGTAAACCAACAGAAATAGCAATGGCAAAACAGTTCATCAAACTTCTAAGGGTGGAACCTTCTTTTGCAAGGTCAATAAAGATTTCACCTAAGGTTCCATCTTGATACTGTCCTGTTCTTAAGAACAATACTTGTCCATTGATTTTTGCTTTTTGGGTAAAGCCTAAACGCTTTGCAGGTAAGGATTTGCGCTCTACGATTCTGGAAAGTGCGCGTTTTAATTCGGTATTAGAAGAAGCCTGCATACGCTTGGTCACTTCGTCTAATAATTCTTCCACCGTTAATTTTCCTAAGTCAACAATATTGCTTTCAGGTACTGAAACGGTTTCTTCCATTTCAACTTCTGCTGCTTCTTCTGTCTTTTTCTTTTTATCGGATTTATTACTTAAAGGCTGACTCAATTTAGAGCCATCGCGATACAATGCATTGGCTTTTAAACCAAGGCTCCAGCTCAACAAATAACAGTCTGCAATCTCTTCTACTTTTGCTTCGTTTGGAAGGTTGATGGTTTTTGAAATGGCGCCACTCAAGAAAGGTTGACAAGCAGCCATCATTTTAATATGCCCGTGTGCATGTATATAACGTTCGCCTTTTTGTCCGCATTTATTCGCGCAATCAAATACAGGCAAATGCTCGGGTTTCAACAAAGGCGCACCTTCTATGGTCATTGCACCACAGATATAATCATTTGCAGCATCAATCTGCTCGTCTGTGTACCCTACTGCTTCCAATAAATTAAAGCTCCAATCGCTATATTCAGCTTCGGTAAATCCAAGGCGTTGCATACAAGCATCGCCCAAAGTAAAGCGGTTAAAAATAAAGCCTATTTCAAATGCAGAGCGAGCGGCTGCATTTAGTTTTTCAATTTCTGCAACGGTGAATCCTTTCTCTGTTAATGATTTATTGTTGATAAAAGGAGCCGATTCAAAACTAGCTGCACCTACTGCGTATTGTTCAATGGCCAAAGACTCTTCAGGCGTATAGCCCAAATTTTTCAAGGCTGCAGGAACCGACTGGTTGATGATTTTGAAATATCCACCGCCAGACAACTTTTTAAATTTCACCAAGGCAAAATCTGGTTCCACACCAGTTGTATCGCAATCCATTACTAGACCAATGGTTCCGGTTGGAGCAATTACGGTTGTTTGTGCGTTGCGATAACCATATTTCTCGCCCAATTGTACTGCATCATCCCAAGCTTTGGTTGCGCGTTTTAATAAATAATCGGGACAATATTTAGCATTGATACCAACGGGTTTCACGCTTAATTGCTCATACGCTTCATTGGCATCATAAGCAGCAGCGCGATGGTTACGCATTACACGCAACATATCTATTTTATTGGCTTCGTAGCGAGGGAATGCACCCAAGAAACTAGCCATTTCAGCAGAAGTCTTATAAGCTATTCCCGTCATGATAGCAGTGATAGCACCAGCAATACCACGTGCTTCTTCACTATCGTAAGGAATACCACTAACCATCAACATGGTACCAAGGTTGGCAAAACCAAGTCCCAGGGTACGATAGTCGTAGCTCAATTCAGCCACTTCTTTTGAAGGGAACTGAGCCATCAACACAGAGATTTCCAATACAGTAGTCCAGAGGCGGCAGGTATATTCAAAACCTTCCACATCAAAAATATTGGTATCGAAATCAAAGAATTTCATCAGGTTGGCAGAAGCCAAATTGCAGGCAGTATTGTCTAAGAACATATACTCTGAGCAAGGATTGGAAGCGTTAATGCGACCGCCTTGTGGACAAGTATGCCATTCATTGATAGTTGTATCGTATTGTGTTCCAGGATCAGCGCAGCTCCAAGCAGCATAAGCAATTTGATCCCAAACATCTTTTGCAGGAATTTTTTTCATCACACGACCATCGGTACGTGCTTTCAGTTCCCAATCGCCACCTTCTTCCAAGACTTTGAAAAATTCGTTAGGGATACGGATACTGTTGTTGCTATTTTGTCCAGCTACCGTCATATACGCTTCGCCTTCGTAGCTATTATCATATCCCGCTGCAACCAAAGCAGCCACTTTCTTTTCTTCACCCACTTTCCAGTTAATGAATTCCATGATTTCTGGATGATCTAGATCCAAGCAAACCATTTTAGCAGCTCTGCGTGTAGTACCACCGCTTTTGATAGCACCAGCTGCACGATCACCAATTTTCAGGAAGCTCATCAAACCGCTAGAAGTGCCGCCGCCGCTGAGTTTTTCTCCACCACCACGGATATGTGAGAAATTGGTGCCAACACCTGAACCATATTTGAAAATACGGGCTTCACGAACCCAAAGGTCCATGATGCCACCATCGTTCACTAAATCGTCTGTAACACTCAAGATAAAACAAGCATGCGGTTGAGGGCGCTCATAAGCATTGCTAGATTTTTTGAGTTGACTGTCTTTCGGATCTACATAATAGTGCCCCTGTGGCTTACCAGTAATGCCATAACTCTCGTGTAATCCTGTATTGAACCATTGGGGTGAATTGGGTACGCAAGACTGATTAAGGATGCTAAAAGCCAATTCATCGTAAAATATTTGTGCGTCTTTTTCAGTAGCAAAATAACCATAACGCTCACCCCAAACGCGCCAGCAATTAGCCATACGATGTGCCACTTGTTTAATGCTGGTTTCTCTTCCCAAAGAACCATCGGCCTGTGGTACACCTGCTTTACGGAAATACTTCTGTGCTAAAATATCCGTGGCAATTTGGCTCCATTGCTTTGGTACTTCCACATTATTCATTTCAAAAACTTTCTCTCCATTCGGATTTTTGATTACACTATCACGGTAGTCGTAATCAAACATTTCGTACGGAGTTAAGTCGTCTTTTGTAAAACGACGGCTGAATTGCAAGCCTTTGTTTTTGGAGGAAGTAGCCATAATAGAAGCGTGTTAAAGATGTTGTTGGTTAGAAGTTGCGGCCCCGATTAACGAATTGTTAAGCGTAAGACGAAAATATCCTTCCATTTGCAGATTTCAAGGTGGTAAATATCAACAGGTTGTGGATAAGGAATGTGAATAATCTCAAACCTCAAAACAGGGTTGAATTTGCGGAAATGTCCACAGGTGTAAACAATTATTTGTGGAAAAATTTAATGATTAACCAAGAAATATCCGTAAATGTATAAACTTTATAATAGTTCGGTTTTCCCCTATCTAATGCATTCAGAATGAAAGGATAAAACAACTTTTTTAGGTCTATTCAAAGAAACATATTGACAATAAACGTATTAAACAAAATTTTTTTTGCATTTTTGCAAGAATAGCTAGACCAAATTATTTCATGAAGCAGGCATTATATCATCAACTTGTTGAGAAGAAACGTCAGGGGAAGAAGTCTTTCGTTGTATTGGTTGATCCCGACAAAGTAGACGCCGCCAAAATTGAAGAGCTTGTACAGTTGGCAGTTACAGCCAAAGTGGACTACTTTTTTGTAGGAGGTAGTTTAGTTATATCTAACCACTTAGATGAATGTATCCAACAAATCAAAGCAAGCTGCAGTATCCCCGTCATACTATTTCCCGGTGCCCCTTCACAATTGAGTAAATATGCAGATGCTGTCTTGTACCTATCGCTTATTTCTGGTAGAAACCCAGAATTGTTGATTGGTCAGCATGTAATCAGTGCTCCTTTTGTACGTAACAGCGGCTTAGAGATTATGCCTACGGGTTATATGGTCATAGATGGTGGTGCTCCTACCACAGTTTCCTATATTTCCAATGCTTCCCCTATTCCAGCCGACAAAAACGAAATAGCCCTTTGTACGGCTATGGCTGGTGAGATGTTGGGCATGAAACTGATTTATATGGATGCTGGAAGTGGTGCCAAAAGGGCCATTAGCGAAAACATGATTGAAAAAGTATCGCGTAATATTGAAGTTCCCCTGATTATTGGTGGCGGTATTACCACGCCAGAAAAAGCCTACCTCAACTGCAAAGCTGGTGGCGATATTATTGTAGTGGGCAATGCCATTGAAAAAGACGCTTCTTTGATTGCAGAAATCAGTGCGGCAATTCATAGCGTTCCAGTTATCATTTAACTTCTAGATTACCTCAATCCTGCTACATTCACCCTAGTGGGTGTTTCTTTTCCACTAATAATGCCTTTTGAACTTAGGGCGATAGCTTTGATGATGCGTGCCATATTTTCCATATCTAAAGTACCTATTTCATCACTCACTTTGTGATAATTGGGTTCACTATCCATTTTAGAAGTAGAGATGGTATGTGCTGGAACGCCAAGTCTAGCAAGGGTTGCATTGTCGGATCGATAAAATAAGTTTTGATCGGTATAAGGGTCTGGATGAAAAGTGAAACCTGTGCCTTCTAAATTCGACTGTAAGATCTTTCCCATATCTGTTTGCTCATATCCAGTGATATAAGCTGAATTGGTGCCCCATTTACTTTCGGTACCAATCATTTCAATATTAAACATGGCCTTCACATCGTCTGGGTTAAATTGTCTGGAGCAATAGGTTGCGCCATAGCCGCCCATTTCTTCAGCAGTAAATGCAACAAAAATGAGGGTTCGCTCATTGTCGTTTTTTTCTTTGAAATATTTAGCCAACATGATCATGGCTGTTGTTCCAGCAGCATCGTCATTGGCGCCATTATAAATAGAATCATTATTTACTGCTTTTCCAATTCCCAAATGATCATAGTGTCCAGAAAAAATGACGTACTCATTCTTTATGCTTTTTCCGGGAATTACCGCAATTACATTGGCTAATTTCTGTTCTGTAAAGGTATGATTTGATGTTACAGAAAAGCTAGTGGGTTGTTGGGTGGCCAATACAAATACCACTGAATTATCGGCTTTAAACAAAGTGCGTTTTATGCCAGTTAGTCGAGCGTAGTTCTTAGCAAAAGAAGTGTCCACCACTACCAAATAATTTTTGCCCGACTGCACAAATTTTCCCGCCTCACTAAATAAATTGGCTCCTTTGGCAATGGTTGCTCTTTCGTATCCACTGGCTTCTGTAATGGCTAGATCTGTTTTACAAGTAACCACTATCACGTCTTTGCTGTCTACAGAAATATTGTTGAATGTACAGTTGGCATTAATGAATTTTGGTCTCACCATAACGAACTCCTGTAAATAAGTACCGCTATTTTTCCAGGTTTGTAAGTTCGACTTCTTGAATTCATCTGCAATAAAAGCGGCTGCTTTTTCTATACCTGGGGTAAAGGGTTTTCTACCCAACATATCATCGGCCGACAAAGTTCTTTCAATCCTTTCAACCTCTTTGGCGTTCAGAATGGCATCAATATTTTGCGCACCAGCAGAGAGGGAAATAAAGCCCAAAATAAATAAAAACGTTTTTTTCATATTACAGTGTTAAGGTCCTCATTTATTTTTTACAAACTCATCATTTCTTTGAACTTGACGGTCTGCCTTCTGCTCACTTCAATTTTTTCTCCTCCTTTCAAATCTACTAATAAGCCTCCATTGAAATAAGGTTCAATTTTTTCAATCCATCTGAGGTTAATGATATGCTTTCTGTTAGCGCGAAAAAACATATGGTCGTCTAGTCTTTCTTCCAGCGAATTCAATGATTTCAAGATCAATGGTTTATTGGTTCCAAAGAATACTTTCGCATAATTGCCCACACTTTCAAACAACCTAATTTCGCCCAATTTCACAAACCAACAGCGTTCTCCATCTTTTACAAATACCTGATCAAATTCCGTTAAGGGACCGCGATTGATGCCATTCAAACCAGCATTTTCTTTGCTGATTTCCATATGCAATTTTTGAATGGCATCGGCTAGTCGCTTGGGTTCTACAGGCTTCAACAAATAGTCCAATGCGTTTACTTCAAACGCTTTGATTGCATATTCATCATAAGCTGTAGTGAAAATTACCCTTGGTGCTTTTTCCACTTCTGCCAACAAATCAAATCCGGTTTTTCCAGGCATCTGAATGTCTAGAAAAATCAAATCGGGATTGAGTGTTTCAATTTTCTCGATGCCGTCGTCTACGTTAGCGGCTTCTTCAATAACTTCAATATCCGAGTGGTCTTGTAATAGTTTTTTTAACTCATTACGTGCCAAACGTTCATCGTCAATAATGATTGCTCTAATTGCCATGTTACTGTTATCAATGATTAATAATTCGTTTCTTTTACGGGCATTTTTACAATGGCTTCTACCATTCCATTTCCATTATCGTTTATCTCAAAACTGGCTTCGCTTCCAAACAATAATTTCAATCTGTTTTGCGTGCTATTGATGCCAAATCCATATTCCGACGCTTCCAAGTTGCCATTCAGACTACCTGTATTTTGTACAATAAGTACGTGATGATTGTCTCTATAGTCAGAGACCACTCGCACCACACCACCTTCCTTTTCTTTGCCAATACCATGTTTAATAGCATTCTCTACAAGTGTTTGTAACATCATGGGTGGTACTGGTTGATCCAAGGTGTCTTCATCAATATCATACTCAATTTGTAACCTGTCTTCAAACCTAATATGCTCCAAAGCCAAATAATCTTTTACAATACTCAATTCTTTTTCAAAGGGTGCTAGCTCCAACTTCTCTGCCTGCATACTGCTTCTTAAAATATTACTCAATTCTGTAATAGCCGTTCTTGCCCTATCTGGGTTTTCATCAACCAATGCCCTGATACTATTCAATGCGTTGAAGATAAAGTGTGGATTGATATGCGATTTAATCGTTTTCAATTCCAACTCTTTGACTAGCGTTTCTAATCGCACTTGCTGTATCTCCGTAGCCCTACCCGCTTCCACATAATGCCATACAAAATAAATGGAAGTCCAAATAAAGATCAAAGGTGAATCGAATATTAAATTACCTAAAAAACGCTTTTGAAGCGATACTTTTTTTGCAGGATCGTACAATTGAAACCATTCTACCAATGCACTATTGGCAAGATTATACAATACACAAATGGCTAGGATCAGGATGGCTAATTGAAACCATTTTTCCTTATTTGTAGGAGGCTTCATATCATAGCGAAGTATGATAGTACGCATTAAGTGTGTAAAGAATAAACCGGCAAGTATTGAAATAGTCAGCCTCGAATAGAAAATATTCGTGTACTTCTGTTCAAATACAAAAGCAAAAAAGACCATGGTGAGGCTATAGAATAGCCATCCACCTATTTGGCACCACCAATATGCGGAAGATTTTAGTCTCATGTGAATACAAAGTTACCTTGAAATGCCTTCTTAGGCCGCCTAAATTAGGATTAATGGCAAAATCAGCCTCTGTTTGGCAGAAAAAGAGGGTATCCAAGGCGAACTATCTGTTATAATGGATGTTGTACTAATTAACCGGGTGCGTTTGCTTCAGGTAATTGCTTATTTTTACAATTAATACATTGGCTTATGGAGATTTTGGCCGGTCCAGTTTTACAGAAAATAGATAGTCCCGACGATCTTAAAAAGTTGAGCAGGGAACAATTACACCAGGTTTGTGATGAGCTTCGTCAATATATTATTGACGTGGTAAGTGTGCATGGGGGGCATTTTGCCGCTAGTCTTGGGGTAGTTGAATTGAGTGTAGCGCTGCATTATGTGTACAATACGCCATACGACCAATTGGTCTGGGATGTAGGCCATCAGGCATATGGACATAAAATTCTAACTGGCAGAAGGGACCAGTTTATTACCAATAGAAAATACAGTGGTCTCAGTGGATTCCCCAAAAGAACAGAAAGTGTGTACGACACTTTTGGCGTTGGGCATTCTTCTACCTCTATTTCAGCAGCCCTTGGCATGGCCATGGCTTCTAAATACAAAGGCGAAAATCGCAAATCTATTGCGGTCATTGGTGATGGTTCCATGACCGCGGGCATGGCATTTGAGGCCATGAATCATGCGGGTGTGGCGGATAGTGACGTGTTGATTATCTTGAATGACAACTGTATGAGCATTGACCCCAATGTGGGTGCTTTAAAAGGATATTTGACAGACATCTCCACTTCTCCAACTTATAATAAAATGAGGGATGAGATTTGGAACTTGATGGGTAAACTTCCTATCGGTAAAACCTTTTCAAGGGAAATGGCCAGCAAGCTGGAAGCCAATTTAAAAGGCGTTGTTACTAAAAGCAGCAATTTATTTGAAGCGTTGAACCTTCGCTATTTTGGTCCAATTGATGGGCATAATATCACCAAATTGGTTGACACGCTGAAGGATTTAAAAAATATTCCTGGTCCCAAGTTATTACACATTGTAACCGTAAAAGGCAAGGGATATGCCCTGGCTGAAAAGGACCAAACTAAATGGCATGCACCCGGATTATTTGATAAAGTAACTGGTGAAATTGTCAAAAAAACCATTCATGCTCCACAACCACCCAAGTATCAGGATGTATTCGGTCATACGATGATTGAACTGGCAGAGATGAACAAACAGATCATGGGTGTAACACCTGCCATGCCTAGTGGTTCATCTTTGAAGTTCATGATGGAGAAAATGCCCGATCGTGCTTTTGATGTGGGTATCTGTGAGCAACACGCTGTTACCCTAAGTGCTGGATTGGCTACACAGGGCATGCGCGTGTTCTGCAATATTTATTCTTCTTTTATGCAAAGGGCATACGACCAAGTAGTGCACGATGTGGCCATACAAAAATTACCTGTGGTGTTTTGTTTAGACCGAGCGGGACTGGTTGGAGAAGACGGACCTACCCACCATGGTTGTTATGACATTCCGTTTATGCGATGCATTCCACATATGGTAATCAGTGCGCCAATGAATGAAGAAGAATTGCGCAACCTGATGTTTACGGCTCAATTGGAGCATAACAAATATCCATTTGTGATTCGTTATCCTAGGGGCGAAGGCGTGATGGTGGAATGGAAAACAGCTTTCAAGGAATTGGCTATTGGCAAGGGAAGAAAATTAAAGGATGGTGATGGTATAGCTATTTTGAGTTTTGGTCACCCCGGCAATTTTGCACAGGCAGCCATTCGCGAATTGCGTACGGAGGGGATTAATCCGGCACACTACGACTTACGTTTTGTGAAACCGATTGATGAAGATTTATTACACGAAGTATTCAGCAAATATCAAAAAATTGTTACCGTAGAAGATGGAACAGTAGTAGGTGGATTTGGATCTGCTGTATTAGAATTTATGAATGCAAATGGCTATCAAGCATCGGTACAAATATTGGGGATACCTGATAGGTTGGTGGAGCATGGTAGCCCGAAGGAACTACACAGAGAATGTGCGTATGATGCGCAAGGGATTGCTAATGCAGTAAGGGAGTTGATGAAGGATGAGGTGACGGTTAATCATTTAATAGGGGGTTAATCTTCAAATTTCTGTCCACTAATTTCTTCCTCCGTTAACCCAGAATCAGCAATGTCTGCATCGCGATGGTCGTTCCATTCTACGATGAAATTATTTCTGCCATCGCCCACCATCATTTTCATGAATTTTTGTTGGGTGAGTTCAAGGATGGATAAGAATAGAAAGATGGCGTGGATTTTATCTTCGCAGTTTTCGAAGACTTTTTCAAAGGCAACGGTCTTTTCTTTCTGGACAAAGGTGAGCATGTAATCTCTACTGCCTTCCATTGTATGGTTATAACGCACCACGGTATGAACGGGTTTGTTCTGTCTTTCCTGTACGCGCAGCATCACTTTTTCAAAGGCCTTCATCAGTTTGAATAAAGTGATGTTTTGGATCTCTGTTCCTTCCGAAGCGTCTTCTCCTATCTGTGCAATTTCGCGGTGTAGGTTACCACGTTTTACCATCAACATACGCACGGCTTCCATTTCGGCCATCTCTGTGGCGGCTTCTTTGAAGCGCTTGTATTCTAAAATTTTATCAATTAATTCTTGACGAGGATCAATCTCATTACCTGACGCATCAATCTCTTTGCGTGGCAATAATAAACGCGCCTTGATGCGCATCAGGGTAGATACAAATAAGATGAACTCACTACTAAGTTCTATGTTCAACTTTTCTCCATTATGGATATAGTCCAAGAAATCGTTGATGATTTTGGTGATGGGAATATTGTAGATGTCCAACTCGTCACGTTCAATAAAGAACAAGAGGAGGTCGAATGGGCCTTCAAACTGGTCGAGCTTAATCTGATAATTCAATGTTGCCAATGTTGCTGCTTTAGGTGCAAAGAAACTGAATCAGCCTCAAAAATGGGGCTGTTTTAGGAATAGTTATCCACTAATTGGAATCGGCTATTTTTTCAGCGAATCCCTGATTTCCATCAGTAGTTGGTCGGTACTTGAAGGGCCAGCCGGTTCAGCGGGTGGGGCAACTTCTTCTTTTTTCAATTTGTTGATGGCTTTGATGACCATAAAAACGGCAAATGCAACTATCATGAAGTCGATCAGGTTGGTCAAGAAAGTGCCATATTTCATAGACACTTCCAACACGGCTTTTTCAATTACTTTGCCTGCGGCGTCTTTTACTTCGGGAATCGCTGCTTTCAATATCATTTTTTTGTCGTTGAAGTCCACACCACCCGTTAGCATCCCTACTAAAGGCATCACCATGCCGTCTACAAAAGACGAAACGATTTTACCAAAAGAAGCTCCCATCACAAAAGCCACGGCTGTATCTACTAGGTTACCACGAACGGCAAATTCTTTGAATTCTTTCAACATTCCCATAACAATCCATTTTTTATAGGATTGAAAGTAAAAAAAATATCAGCAACTTTGGCAAAATTGTGCAATTGAATAATAAACTTGTCGACTGGGGTATTTTTCTAGCCCTTTCCATTATCTGGGGCAGCTCTTTCATACTCATGAAAGTTGGGATGGAAACCTTGTCGCCTTATCAAGTAGCCACTATTCGAATCCTTTGTGCGGGCTTGGTATTAACCCCTTTTGCAGCAGATGCTTTTAAGAAAATACCCAAAAACAAAAGGCTACTAGTTTTGGTCTCGGGGTTGATAGGCAGTTTTTTTCCTGCGTACTTGTTTTGTATAGCCGAGACAAAAATTGATAGTGCCCTAGCCGGAATCTTAAATGCGTTAACGCCTTTATTTACCATTATTGTAGGCGTTTCCTTTTTTCAGTTAAAGGCAAGCAGGCAAAAGATTATTGGCGTGCTTGTAGGTTTTGTAGGATTATGTTTGTTGTTTGCCGCCCAACAACAGGTAAGTTTTGAAAACATCAGTTATGCGGCATTGGTGTTATTGGCAACGCTATTATATGGCATCAATATCAATATGGTAGGCAGGCATTTAACAAACACCGGCTCGCTCAATATTGCATCGATGGCATTTGCTTTTTTGATTATTCCTTGTTTGGTGATATTATATTTCACGGGTTATTTTTCTATGGACCTTTTGAGCAAACCCGTCTTAATCTCTACTGGCTCAGCTGTCCTATTGGGCTTATTAGGCACGGCAGTAGCCACTGTTATTTATTATATGCTAGCCAAAAGAGCGGGCAGTTTATTTGCATCTACTGTAACTTATGGAATACCCTTTGTGGCTGTGTTCTGGGGCTTGCTTGGCGGAGAACAGATCAACCTTATTCAGTGTTTTTGTATGGGGATAATTTTGTTAGGGGTTTGGTTGTCGAATAAGAAAAATTAGATCGTCATCATCTCCTTCTCTTTATTTGCAAGGTGCTTCTCTACCAACCCTATAAATTTATCCGTTAAATCCTGCACTGTTTTCTCTGCGTCTTTGGCTATATCTTCACTTAATCCGTCTTTCTGTAATTTCTTTACTTGCTCAATACTGTCTCTACGAATATTACGAATAGCTACTTTAGATTGCTCTGCTTCACCACTGGCCCTTTTCACAAACTCTTTTCTTCGTTCTTCTGTTAAAGGAGGCATATACAATCGGATTTGTACCCCATCACTTTGTGGTGTAATGCCAATATTTGCCTGCATGATGGACCTTTCAATGAGTGCCAACATATTTTTTTCCCATGGCTGAATACTGATGGTTCTGGCATCCAATACGGCTATATTGGCTACCTGACTAATGGGTGTTGGTGAGCCATAATAGTCCACATTTATGCCATCAACCAAACCCGGACTAGCTTTTCCCGCCCTAATCTTGGTCAATTCCTGCTCTAAATGGCCAATGGCCTTTTGCATGGTTTCTTCTGCGTCTATTGTAATTAGTTCAAGTGCTTCTGACATGATTAGCTGTTTAAGTGCGGCAAAACTAAATAAATCCTTTCAAAGACGTCAAATTACCATTTAGCTTTTATCTTCGCAGCCTGAAAACGAAAATTATGGCTAGTATACAAGATTTGGAAAAGATTGCATCGCAAATGAGAAGAGACGTTTTACGCATGGTTCATGCAGTTCAAAGTGGGCACCCTGGCGCTTCTTTGGGTTGTGCCGACTTCTTCGCCAGCCTATTTTTTCACTCCCTTCACCACCATACCGATTTTAAAATGGATGGCAAAAATGAGGACTTATTCTTTCTTTCTATCGGACATATATCGCCCATCTATTATGCTTCCCTAGCCCGCTCTGGCTATTTTGAGGTAAAAGAATTGGCTAGCTTCCGCAAAATTAATTCCCGTTTACAAGGTCACCCTACTACCCACGAACACCTTCCCGGTGTTAGAGTTGCCAGTGGTTCTCTTGGTCAGGGTATGAGCGTTGCCATTGGTGCCGCACTTACCAAAAAACTCAATGGAGATCCACACTTGGTGTTCTCTTTACACGGCGATGGGGAATTGCAAGAAGGACAGAACTGGGAAGCCATCATGTTTGCCGCACATAATAAAGTAGATAACCTGATTGCAACGGTAGACTTCAACGGTCAACAAATTGACGGACCTACCAATAAAGTCTTATCAATGGAAAGCCTTCAAGCAAAATTTGAAGCTTTTAATTGGACCGTACTAAATATTAATGGCAATGATATGGCTGAAGTAGTTGCGGGTATCGACAAAGCAAAGTCTCTAACTGGACAAGGAAAACCCATCTGCATCATCATGAAAACAAAAATGGGCAAAGGTGTTGATTTCATGGAAGGCAGTCACGAATGGCATGGCATTGCACCTAATGATGATCAATTAGCTAAAGCATTGGCGCAATTGCCTGAGACTTTGGGCGACTATTAATCATTTTTATACTTCAATTTGATAAACAGAACTGTCTGATTACTGGTTGTTGATTTTTTAGGATTTCAATGAAAATGGCTGTAGGCTTGCCTTGCGCGAGGGTAGATAAGATGCCAGTATGGCGATAAAAAATACGGTGCCTCCCACTAGTCCAAAATCTGCTGCCATCATTTTCACTGGATAATAATCTATGATAAAAGTGTTGCCTCCTAATTTGATGACCTGAAATTGGATTTGTATCCAACAAATAAATGCCGATAATAGCATGCCAGAAATACCTCCCACAGCAGCTAATAACAAACCCTCACTCATAAAAATCCATTGAATGCGTTGTTGGTTAGCACCCATAGCTTGCAACACCGCAATGTCTTTTTGTTTTTCTAACACCAACATGGTCAATGAACCAATCATGTTAAAAGCAGCTACAATAAGTATCAAAGAGAGTATGCCATAGATTACCCATTTTTCAATCTGCATCACACTATACAGACTTTGGTTTTGCTGATACCTGGTTTGCACCAAAAATTTATCGCCCAAAGATTTTTCTAAGTCCTTTTGCACTTGATCTGCATCGCCATTTACCTTCAAATCAATGGCCGAATATTCATCGCTTTTCATATTGAGCATGAAACGCATGAAGGCAATATTGCTAAATACATATTTATTATCGAAGTCTTGCTGTACCACAAACGTTCCTACTCCAGCTACTTGATATGCATTGAGCGCATCGCCCGATAAAAGATTGCTTGCGTGCCTATTGGGCATATATAAAGTAAGCAAACCAGTGGGGCGCTCCACGTCAACACAGGCCGCATTTTCAATACCTGCACCCAAAACCAAATTGGGGGTTTCTGCCGTGCCTAGCGCAAATTTTCCCCTTTTAATATGGCTAGCTAGTTTGCATACTTTGCCATAATCCGCATCAACGCCACGGATATATACAATTGAAGAACAATCCCCATTCATCAAAACTGCTTTCTCCTCAACCACCCCACTCATAGCAAGAACTGCATCGGTTGATTTTATTTTCTGCCATTCAACAGCCGTTACATGAAAAGATTTTCCAACTTTGGGCGATACCCTGATGTCGGCATAGAAATCTGCATAAAGTCCCTTTACCAACCCTTCAAAACCATTGAATACACTGAGCACCAAAATCAATGCCGCACAACCAACGCCAATAGCTACCACACTAATCCAGGCAATCAGGTTGATGGCATTGGTTGACTTCTTCGACTTAAAATAGCGCCAGGCAAATAAAAAATTCATAGCTGTTATTCTGCTTCAGGACTGGGCGGTTTTTCTTCCTTTAGTTTTTTGAATACCTGTTCCATCTTGAATACATAGTCGAGTGTATCATCATGATAAAAGTGTAGCACAGGTATTCTACGCAATTGGTGCTTCACCCTATTGGCTAACTCTTTCTTGATTTCCCAAGCCCTATTCTCAATGGTTTTCATGACCCCAGCCTCATCCTTTACTTGAAACAGGCTGATATAAATACGCGCTTCTAATAAGTCGGGCGTTACCTTAATAGACGAGATAGACACCATTCCCCCATCAATCATTGTCAAGTTGAGACGTCTAAAAATCTCGTTCATTTCTTCTTGCAGGGCACTTGCCACCTGCCGTTGGCGCTTTCCTTCCTCCATTTTCTATCATTTGATTGGCTGTAAAATTAGTTACTTTGCCGTGTATTAAAGGTTTTATCCTATTTATGAAGCGTTTTTCCAGAATACTTTTTTACTTAAAACACAAAAAACAGAATATTGGACTCTATATCCTGTTCAATTTATCTTCCGTTATATTCAATTTGGTCTCATTGGCCCTTTTGGCACCCTTCTTACAAATGCTGTTTTCTACCGATAAACCGATAGAAAATAAAGATTTCAGTTTTAGTGCCAATGGTATCCAAGACTTTATAAAATACCATATGAGCCAGTTAATTACCCAGCATAGCAAGGTCTATGCACTGGCTGCCATTTGTATTTTAATGGTCATTTCCATCTTTTTCAAAAATATTTTCATCTACCTCTCTTATCGCGTTTTGGCACCTTTGCGTAATTACGTGATGACTAAATTGCGATCCGATCTCTACGCCAAAATCTTAGAACTTCCTATTGGCTTCTTTACGGAACAACGCAAGGGCGATATTATCAGTAGGATGAGTAATGACGCCAATGAAATTGAGTGGAGTGTGATGAGTACTTTAGAAGGATTAATCAAAGACCCCTTACAGATCTTAATCATCCTAGCGGTCATGGTCATGATGAGTCCAGCATTGTCGTTGTTTTTATTGGTGCTCTTACCACTAACCGGTTTTATTATTGGTAGGGTGAGTAGGTCGCTTAAAAAACAATCCACCGCTTCACAAGAACAATTGGGAACATTGATGTCTATTTTGGACGAAACATTGGGTGGACTGCGCGTAATCAAAGCATTTAATGCTGAAAAAATCCTACGCAATAAATTTTTTGACACCAATGAGAACCTGAATAATATTCGCAATAGAATGAATTTTAGAAGGGATTTGGCATCGCCAATGTCGGAGTTCCTAGGCGTGTTGGTGTTGAGTTGCATTTTATGGTTTGGGGGATTGCTGGTTTTGAATCATGAAGCGGGATTGAGTCCAGAGAATTTTATCACCTATATTTTATTTTTCACACAAATTATCAATCCAGCAAAATCGCTCTCTACCTCATTTTATAATGCACAAAGGGGCAGTGCTGCTATTGAAAGAATAGAAGAAATTTTGAAGGCCCCTATTACAGTAGTAGATAATCCTTTAGCAAAAGCTGTTCCTGAATTCAAGGAGCAGATTGAATTTAGAAATGTTTCTTTTTCTTATGATGATAAAGTTATTTTAAAAAATATTAACCTCATCGTTCAGAAAGGAAAGACCATTGCACTGGTGGGATCATCAGGTGCGGGAAAAAGTACGCTGGCAGATTTGGTGCCACGCTTTCACGATGTGAGTGGCGGAGAGTTGTTGATAGATGGCGTGAATATCAAAGAATATAGCCTGCATTCTGTAAGAAATTTAATGGGCATTGTAACGCAAGAGCCCATATTATTTAATGATACCATTGCCAACAATATTGCACTTGGCATTGACAATACCAATGTTGAAGCCATTGAACAGGCGGCTAAAGTGGCCAATGCATACCATTTTATCAAATCAAAAGAAGCAGGTTTTGACACCAATATTGGCGATAGGGGCAGCAAGTTAAGTGGCGGCGAACGTCAGCGCTTAACCATTGCCAGAGCGGTTTTGAAGAACCCCCCCATTTTGATTTTAGACGAAGCCACATCGGCATTAGACACTGAGAGTGAACGCTTGGTACAAGATGCCATTAATAATATGATGCAGAACAGAACCTCTATTGTTATTGCACACCGACTATCTACTATCAGACACGCCGATGAAATTATTGTGTTACAGAAAGGAGAGATTGCAGAGAGGGGAAGTCATGATGAATTGTTGCAGAAAGATGGGATATATCGGAAGTTGGTGGATATGCAAGAGGTGAAATAAACGCAAATCCATAACATTTTTACCACCATAATGTGATTTTTGGTATATCTAACTTCTTAAATCCTAAAAATAATTAAATAATCACACTAAAATGTGATTATCTGTGATATTTTACATTTATTTCATAATATTACATAAAAAATCACACTATAATGCCAATTCAGGAAATAGGGAATAGCATAAAACAAAGGCGAAAAGCCTTGAAAATTACCCAACCGAACCTTGCCCAATTAGCGAATGTGGCCATTAATTCCTTATATAAAATTGAAAGAGGACAAGCAAATCCAACAATAGATATATTAGAAAAGATAACAGAAGTATTGGGCCTGGAAATAAAACTAGAGATAAAGAAAGTTACTAATAAATCTGCATTATGAGAAAACTAGCTATTTATAGAAACAATGAATATGCAGGATTACTTACCGAGAAAAACCGTTCTGAATATGTATTCAGCTATGATGATGCTTATTTTGCAGATATCAACAAACCTGCAATAAGCCTTACGCTACCAAAGTCACAACCAGCGTATTACTCAACTGTTTTGTTCCCCTTCTTTTTTAATATGCTTTCAGAAGGTGCAAACAGGCAATTGCAAAACCGTTTGTTAAAAATAGATGAACAGGATAATTTTGGTTTGCTTACAGCCACTGCTCAACATGATACTATCGGTGCAATTACGGTTAAACCCATCGACAAAACATGAATGTACCAGAAATAAAATTTTGCCCAGGTAGCTATGCTGATGGTTATACAAAATATAGTCCCGCATTTTTGCGGAGAATGTTTGATAATAAACAGGTAAGTCATATTCTGCCTTATGATGCAAGAAAGTTAAATGAAGAGGATGCTGAAAAATTTATGGAGAACCGTAAGCGCATTTCTATATCAGGGGTACAAGAGAAGATGTCTTTATTATTAAGCAAAAATAAATTGCGCCTCACTGAACAAGGCGAGCAAGGCACTTATATTTTAAAACCAATTCCTAGAGATCTTAAAAAAGTTGACCTAGTTCCAGCAAACGAACATCTAACCATGCAGATAGCAGCACAAGTATATGGTATTAATACTGCCTATAACGGAATGATTTTTTTTAAAGATGGTTCCCCTGCGTATATCACGAGACGATTTGATGTAAAAAAAGATGGATTGAAATGGGGAAAAGAGGATTTCGCTTCACTTGCAGGTAAAACAAAAGAAAACGCTGGTGCAGATTTTAAATACACTTACTCCTATGAAGCTGCCGCAGCCCTTATTCGACAATATGTTCCAGCATGGCGAGTAGAAATTGAAAAGTATTTTACACTGGTGGTTTTCAATTTTCTATTTTCAAATGGCGACGCACATTTAAAAAATTTCTCCTTACTCGAAAGTGAAACCAGTGATTATTTCTTAAGTCCAGCTTATGATTTGGTCAATACAAGGATACATGTGGATGATACCGATTTTGCATTGGATAAGGGTTTGTTTGAAGATGCTTTTACATCAGAGACTTTTAAGAAAACACACCAAAGAGGCAAACAAGACTTTGAAGAATTTGCCAAGAGAATTGGTGTACAGAAAGATCGTCAAGAAAAATTATTAGAACCATTTTTATTAAACCAGCATAAAGTTGAAACGCTTGTAAACCGGTCCTTTCTTACTGCGTCCAGTAAAAGAGGGTATCTATTAGATTATAGTACTAGAAGAAACAGGTTGATAAATTGAAATGGGCTTTTAGCCAAAAAAAAGAGGCCCTTTTCAGTAGCCTCTCTTTAATTAAATCGATTCAATTCTTTTAATCGTGGTGTCTTGCCAATCCGAGTTTAGCTTCTAAACTCAACGTAGCGTGGGGTACGGCTCTAAGACGGGCCTTATCAATCAATTTACCTGTAACTCTACAGATACCATATGTTTTGTTTTCTATGCGCATGATGGCTTTTTCCAAATGGTCGATGTAGGTAATTTGCCTACTTGCCATCTGACTCAGTTGCTCTCTTTCCATACTCATACTGCCATCTTCCATGGTCATGTAACGAGCATCATCATTATCACCGCCCATTTCGTCTTTGCGGGTAATCAAGCCTTGTAAATAAGCCAGCTCTTTTTTAGCCGCTTCCAATTTTTTTGAAATCAGTTCCCTGAAATCATTTAAATCGGTGTCACTATATTTAATAATCGACTGATTTGCAGTTGAATACAGTTCTTCCCTTTTTTCCAATGGTGTGTACATAGGTTTGTATTGCACACTTGTTTTTACATTGGTCTTGGGTAATTTAATATCCTTGATGGGCTCGGGCACTTTCCGAACCGGTTTTACGGGTGGTGTTGGAGGCGCTTTCACTACAGGAACTTTAAGTTTTTGAACAGGCGCCACAGGTGCTGGTGCTGGCGCTGGCGCAGGTATTGGTTTGGCAGCTGGTTTAGCTACTGGTTTCACGGATGGAGATGCAGATTTAGCCACAGTTTTTTGAACATTTTTGGGTGATACAGGAGTAACCGCTTTATGTGGCGCAGCCTTGGCTTGCACAGTCACTACTGGTTTTGCCGCCGGTTTGGCCGCAATGGGTTTCTTTATAGGTACAGGTGCTGCTTTTTTTGCTGGCGCAGCTTTGGCTACAGGTTTTGCTGGAACTACTTTCTTTACAGGAGCAGGTACAGCCTTTTTAGTTGGAACGGGTGCCGACTTCTTTACTGGTACTGCTTTCTTTGCAGGAGCAGGCGCAGCCTTTTTAGTAGGCACAGGTTTCTTAGCGGCAGGAGCAGGTGCTGCTTTTTTAGCAGGACTAGCTTTCTTAACCACTGGTTTTGACGTTGTTACAACTGGTTTTCCAGTTTTTTTGGCAGCGGGCTTTTTTGAAGGCATAAAATTTATCCTTTTTTAGTGACTACTAATTTCAACAAACTGTCATTAACTTCTATCTCAATGCCATCCTGTAAATCCGGTACCCATTCTATGACGTCTGCTAAAATTTCGCGGCAAATATAATCGTTAAATTTAATAATAGACTGCTTAAATGTTTCAGCTTCAAGCAATTTTACGAATATACGGTCAGTTAAATCAAAACCGTTCTCTTTTCTAATATTTTGTATCCGATTCACCAATTCTCTTGCATTTCCTTCCTGTTTTAACGCTTCATTGAGTACAATATCCAATGCAACAGTCAGTCCGCCCTTACTAGCCACACTCCAACCAGGTATATCTTCGGCAGCAATGTCTACTTCTGCCAATTCTATTTGATACAGATCTGCGTCTATTTGAATAGATATTTGACCCGTTTTTTCTAAAAATGCAATTTCCTGCTGACTAAACCCACTAATAATAGCTGATGCAGCTTTCATTTTAGCCCCTAACTTGGCGCCTAAAACCTTAAAATTAGCCTTAATCTTTTTCTTAATAATGCCTTCGGTCTCGGTGATATACACCAGTTCCTTTACATTCACTTCCGCCAATATCAGGTCTTCTACCAACATCAAATGCTCCTTCATTTCAAGATCCAAAACAGGTATCAAGATCTTTTGCAAAGGCTGACGAACTTTGATATTCACTTTTTTTCTGAGCGATAACACCAAGGAGCATACATCCTGCGCCAACTGCATCCTTTCTTCCAAAGCCGCATCAATAAAGGTTTCATTGGCTACTGGAAAATCTGCATGGTGGATAGATTCTACCGTATGTTGCTTTGTAACCATGTTCAGATTTTGGAACATAGCATCGCTAAAGAAAGGAGAGATGGGTGCCATTAAACGAACAATGGTTTCCAAACATTCGTACAAGGTTTGATAAGCAGAGATCTTGTCCATCTCATAATCCCCTTTCCAGAACCGCCTTCTACACAAGCGAACATACCAGTTACTCAAATGCTCATCCACAAAACTTTCAATAGCCCGGCCTGCAATAGTTGGTTCATAGTCGTTCATTGAATCAGTTACTTTTTTCACCAAACTATTCAATGAACTCAAAATCCAGCGATCAATTTCTGGTCGATTCGCTAGAGGAATAACTGCTTCCTCAAAAGCAAACCCATCCACATTGGCATAGAGTACAAAAAATTGATACGTATTATAAATGGTTCCAAAAAACTTGCGTTGCACTTCTTGGATGCCAGCCATGTCGAATTTCAGGTTATCCCAAGGCGATGCGTTGGTGATCAAGTACCATCTGGTAGCATCGGCCCCATATTTTTCAATAGTTTCAAAAGGATTCACCACATTGCCTAAACGCTTGCTCATTTTGTTGCCGTTCTTATCCAACACTAACCCATTACTCACTACGGTTTTATAAGCAACCTTATCAAACAACATCACACCCAATGCATGCAGGGTATAAAACCAACCGCGCGTTTGATCAACCCCTTCCGCAATAAAATCTGCCGGAAAAGCTTCTCCTTTATCAATCAACGCTTTGTTCTCAAATGGGTAATGCCACTGTGCATAAGGCATGGCACCACTATCAAACCATACGTCTACCAAATCAGGTACACGCTTCATGGCTTTACCAGATACACTCACCAAAATAATATCGTCCACAAAAGGCTTGTGTAAATCCAGGATTCCTTCGTGTAAATAATGTTTGTTTACATCCGTTCCCAATACTTCATTGGCGTTTCGGATGCCCGCATTTAATTCTTCAATAGAGCCAATACAAATCTGCTCTTCTCCATCTTCCGTTCTCCAGATAGGTAAAGGTGTTCCCCAATACCTACTCCTACTCAGGTTCCAGTCCACCATATTCTCTAACCAATTACCAAACCTGCCTTCGCCAGTTGATTTTGGTTTCCAGTTGATGGTTTTATTCAGTTCCACCATTCTGTCTTTCACGGCTGTGGTTTTGATAAACCAAGCATCTAGTGGATAGTATAAAATGGGTTTATCCGTTCTCCAACAATGCGGATAACTGTGTTCGTATTTCTCTACTTTGAAGGCGCGATTTTCTTTTTTCAGCTTCACGCAGATGTCTACATTCACATCTACATATCCTTCATCGTCCTTATAATTTTTTACATAGCGGTTGCTGAACTCACCCAATCCCTCTACAAATTTACCTTGCCGATCCACCATGGTAAGTATGCCAATATTGGCTTTCTTACCCACCTTATAATCGTCTGCTCCAAATGCTGGAGCCGTATGAACAATACCCGTACCATCTTCAGTGGTAACAAAGTCGCCCAATATAATTTTAAACGGTGTTGCGCCCGGAGTGATGGTTTCAATTACTTCCACACTATTGGCCTCATAAGGCATCAATTGCTCATAAGTAGCGTTTTCTATTTGTGATCCTTTGAATTCAGCGATGATTTTCCAAGGTAATAATTTTGCTTCTCCAGTATGGTTTTCAAAATCACCATTCTCCCCCTCTGGCTTGAAATACTTGCCTACTAAGGCTTTGGCTATTACAAGGTTTACCGGCATTGCCGTATATGGATTAAATGTTTTTACCAATACATAATCGATATTTCCTCCAAGGGTTAGTCCTAGGTTAGAAGGTAGCGTCCAAGGTGTAGTGGTCCAAGCCGTAAAATAAACTTCATCAGTTCCAGCCGCATCAAACAAAAAAATTGTTTTTTGGTCTTTAATAGCTTTGAACATAGCAACAGCCGAAGTATCTTTTACGTCTTTATAAGTTCCAGGTTGATTTAATTCATGCGAGCTCAAACCCGTTCCTGCTGCGGGTGAATAAGGTTGTATACTCACGCTTTCGTAGAGTAATCCTTTCTTGTATAACTCACTTAAAATCCACCAAAGCGTTTCTATATAATTGTTTTCGAAAGTGATATAGGGATCATTCAAATCAACCCAATAGCCCATCTTAGTGGTGAGTTCATCCCATTTGTCTTTGTAGCGCAATACCGCTTCGCGGCATTTGATGTTGTATTCTTCAACCGAGATTTTTTTTCCGATATCTTCTTTGGTAATCCCCAATTCTTTTTCCACGCCTAATTCAACAGGCAGTCCATGTGTATCCCATCCGCCTTTGCGTTTTACTTGAAATCCTTGCATGGTCTTATACCTACAAACCATGTCTTTCAGTGTACGAGAAATGACGTGGTGAATGCCTGGCATACCATTGGCAGAAGGCGGACCTTCATAAAATACAAAAGGAGTTTTGCCGTCACGTAGGCTAATACTTTTTTCAAAAGCATTAGAGCTGTTCCATTTCAACAAAATTTCCTGCTCAATCTTTGGCAGGTTCAAACCTGAAAATTCTGGATACTTCATATTGCTAAAACACTTTACCAATCTGTTTTTAAGGTTGGCGAAGGTACGAATATAAAAAACACAAACCCCGGTTTTTAGCCGGGGTTTTATAGAGGTTCACAAAAAGCTTGGATTAGAAGCTAGTTGTACCGTTTGGTTGGTAACGATATTGGAATTTATAGAGTAATTGGGAAGGTGCTGGACCAGTAAAAGGAGCATAGTCAACCGCTAACAATTGCATTTTTGCATAATGTGATCCATCTGCTGTACGGAAAAAGAACACTTTACCTGCTTTTGGGATAAAAGCATGGCTCATTGGATTGTAATCGTACCATGAACCATCTTTGATAGCCAATTTAGCACTGGTAGTATCATAAGCATAGCCTGTTGAAGGTGCCGTATTCAAACTAGCAAAAACACCGTCTTGCATAATGACACCTGCCTTACCCGGTCCACTTGCATTACTATTAACCAAGAAACTGGTAAGTCGCAATCCGAGATCCCATTTAGCTGTTGCAGAATCTGCATTAACTATTACACTACTGTCTTTGAAGCTAAAAAATGCATAGGACTTTGTGGTACTGAAATTAACGGTCAGGGTTTGAGTAGTTGAAAATGCTGGAACAGTTACAGGCACTTCATCTTTTTGACAAGCAGCAAAAAACACCACTGATGTTACTGCTACAAATAAACTTAAACGATTGTTCATGATTTGTTGGTTTTATGTTTAGAAGGTTGATTGATAGTACAATTGAGGTTGATAAAAAACGTTCTTCCGGAAATATTGGGCAATTGAATGGGGTTGGTATAATCCAATATATTTTCTACCCCTATTTGAACCCTGATTGCAGTACAAATTGCTTTTGAAGCAGCTACATTAAGCATCCAATATCCTTCGGTCATTTCACTAGCGTTGTCGATAATATTATTTCCATTCTTATCCATGAATCCGAATTTGCCGCGATAAATACTGCGGAAATAGGTATCCCACCCGTGCAGATTGTCTTCGTACAAAATTTTTAAATTGGCAGTATGTTTTGAACGATTGGCCAATCCAACATAGTCTTGTCTTGATACCAAACTAGATTGTAGTGTAACCGGATCTCTTTTGTACAAAAGGCCATCAACAATATTTTGGAGCACTTGTTTGTCTTTTGCCAATAACAATTGATATCCACCAGATACCGACCAGCTATTGGATAATCGATACTTCAAATCAATCTCCGCGCCTTCAGTAAAGACACTCCCAATATTTTGATAACTATAAATGGGAAGTCCATTGCTTCTAGCAACAGGTAGTGCATACACGTCTATCAAATTACTGATATCGTTTCTAAAAATACCCCCTTCGATAATTAGTTTTTCGCTCGTGTACTTTGCACCAATGTGCACTCCAAATGATGTTTCTGGTTTTAATGCTGCACTACTTGCGTACTTGCTAATATCAGCACCTGTTTGAAGAAAACCTTGTTGTTGCAATTTTTGCAACTCTGACCAAAGGGTACTGGTTCCAAGTAAGGAATAACCAATTTGTGCATTGTAGAAATTCAAGTACATATGTCTGAAATCTGGCGCTTTAAAACCCCATCCAACAGATGCAGTGAATTTCCAATGGCTATTAGGTTTATAAGCAGTGGCAAACCTCGGACTCAAATGCGCATCAAAATCATTTCTCTTATCCAACCTTGCACCTGCTATCAATGTTAGTTTCTGCTGCATCAAATACCATTCTTTCTGGGTAAACGCATAGCCTGTTGTCAGTTGTTGCTTGCCCGCATACCTAGACGCATCAATCATTTCAAAATTGGCGCCAAAACCAGCAACGTACTGACTTTTATCCGGCCTATTTTTTTCAAATTGAATCTCTGGCTTGAGTACGGATTGATCAAAACTTGTTTCGTCAAATCTAGTCCCAGTTTTATTAAGATTTACAAAAGATTCATTGGTATAGTGATCATAAAAACCACGAAAATAAATCCGGCTATTGGGCGATACTTGATATTTCAATTGAGTAAAAGCAGACTGGTCTTTTTCCGTAGTATAGCCACTAGCAATAGCAGGATTGTTTTGATAATAAATTTGATAATTATTTTCTTGGCGCGCATCATAATTTCGCAGAGAAACTAAGAGCTGTAGCTGATTACTTATTTCTTGTGTGATCTTCAATTGTCCATTCCACTCGCGTGATGGGTCAACCGTTTTACCGTAAATAGTTGGATCTAAATCGTAGCCGTCAGCAGAAATGCGGTTGATAAAAAATTGTACGCCTGTCTTATTAAACCTATTTGAATAATTCAAGGTAGTTCCCCAAGTATTGTTGCTTGCATGGTGAATTTGCAAACCAAAACTCTCTTTGCTAGGCATTTCGGTTATAACATTAATAACACCCGCCATGGCTTCGCTTCCATACAAACTTGACGAAGGGCCTTTTACTATTTCTACTTGTTTAATATTTCCGGTGGCAATTCTTCCTAGTTTTAAAATGCCCGCATTTCTTCCAACAAGTGGTTCACCATCAAGAAGGATGGCAGTGTAAGAAGGATCCAATCCAAGCATTTGCACACCTTGTCCGAATGGATTTGGATACCCATTTAAAGAAGTACCCAATGCACTGTTTACTATAACAATGCCTGTTTGTTCTTGCAAAATATTTTGAAAACTCAAAGAGCCCGTTTTGCTGATGGTCTTTTTACTAATTAAGAAAGTGGGTACAGCCACATTTCCCATTTTACGTGCTGATCTATTTGCTGTTACCACCACTTCATCACTATACCCAATCAGCGTGTCTTTAAATACCCTTGACTGTGCTTGCACTTGAAACAAGTTGAGGGTTAAAAGGCAGCATAAAAAGTAGTGGGTCTTTTTCATTTGATTCTGTACTACAAAATTTCATCAATAGAAGTACTGGATTGCCATGGATTTGTCAAACGATGTTCCAACAATGTGATATGACAAACAAATGACAGGGCTATTTTTATGAAATGACCAATGTCATATTTTAAGTGTTTACACATTGGTATGATTTGCTAGCTCAAATGTCTAGTTAACCTATATTTGAAAAATGAAAATTGCATTCTTTTCAACCCAACCATACGACATCGTATTTTTCAATAAACACAAAGAGGCATTTGGCTTTGAATTTGATTTTTTTGAAACGGCACTCACCAAAGAAACCACCAGTCTGGTGGAACAAGATGCAGCCGTTTGTGTGTTTGTTAATGATAAATTGACTGCCGATGTAATAGACGCATTAGCTGAAAGGGGTGTGAAAATAATTGCTTTACGTTGTGCTGGTTTTAATAATGTTGACTTAGAAGCGGCAAAACGCAATGGCATACAAGTATGCCGTGTACCCGCATATTCTCCCGAAGCAGTAGCAGAACATGCATTAGCCATGCTATTAACCCTAAATAGAAAAACACACAAAGCCTATAATCGGGTTCGTGAACAAAACTTTTCATTAAACGGATTATTGGGGTTTGACGTTCATAATAAAACGGTGGGTGTTATTGGAACAGGTAATATTGGTAAGGCTTTTTGTAAAATCATGTTGGGCTTTGGTTGTAAAGTCTGGGCTTTCGATCTGATTGCCAATAAAGATTTAGAAGCAATTGGCGTTGAATTCAAACCCTTGAGCGAAGTATTGGCCGCCGATATTATTTCATTACACTGTCCGCTTAACGATCAAACCAAACATATCATCAATGACACCACCATTGCCATGATGAAAAAAGGGGTGATGCTTATTAATACCAGTAGGGGTGGTTTGATAGATACGAAATCGGTCATCAAAGCACTAAAAGAAGCACATATTGGTTATTTGGGTATTGATGTGTATGAACAAGAGGAAAAACTGTTTTTCAGAGATTTGTCGTCTGATATCATTCAAGACGACCTCATTCAAAGACTCATGAGCTTTCCCAATGTGCTAATAACGGCGCATCAGGCTTTTTTTACAGAAGATGCATTAAGTCAGATCTCAACCACAACGTTAAAAAATATCAAAGATTTCCATGAAAAGGGGGAATTAGAAAACCAAGCTGCGTTTTTAGCTTAATTTCCATCTAATATCATGGTTAAAGTCATCCCCAATTAAGAGAATGAAGCAATTTTTATCTATATGTATCTTATTTACAGCTGTTCTATTCTTGTTGAATGGGTGTCAGAAAGAGTTGAGTATTGAAAATGGAGCTGCGTTGGGTGGAGCTAAAGGCACACTAGAAGATTCTTTGGGTAATTGTAAATCAGCTGAAATAAGGGGTTCCTATATCATGGATTCTACCTTAAATGATAAAAATTATGTCAATGTTCGAGTAAATTTTTCAGGAACAGGCAAGTATTATATTAAGACAGATACTTTGAATGGAATGTGGTTTTCCGATTCTGGATATGCCATGGTAACAGGTGTAAAAACTATCAAGCTAAAGGGTTATGGCACTCCAATTTTGCCAATCTCCAATGTTTTTTTGGTGAATTTCAATAATGAATATTGCGGTTTTTCCATTACTACAGTAGCTGAGGCCGATTATTTACCCATAACTGTTGGGTCTAATTGGACTTTTCAATATTTGCCCGGCTTGTCTACAGGTTCAGGCACCTTAGATAGTTTTCAATTAACGGTGGTACCCCAATTCATTCCTTATAATAATAAGAATTATTATCAATATGCCACATCCCTTTTAGACACTTTTTACTATGCCAAGCAAGGTGATACTTATTACGAATATGGTACAGTGGACTTCGACTTTACCAGCATTTTTGATGAGATAGGCACTTTTATTGAGTACCCTTATTTGAAAGACAAACAGCCTGTAGGAACAACATGGGAGTCAGTTGAAGAAGATGTAAAGTTTGGTAGCATCTTTGGTGTCACGAGTATGCCAGGTGTGGCAAAAACGGTGTTTACGATTAGTTCCATCAATCAAACATTTACCATTGCAGGCAAAACGCTTACTGGCGTAACTACGGTAAAAAGAGAAATGTATTTTAAAGCTACGGGAGCAGCTGGCTTTACTAAAATATTGTCAGGCACCGCTTCTTATGCCAAGGGAATTGGGTTGATAGACCAATTCATTGGGTTAACACCTACCATTACACAATCCATTCCTGTAATTCGTTGGAATATTAAATAAATAGGTGTAAAAATTTGTAACCTATTTTAAGAAACTTGATTGCTATCGTCCACCACAGAATCGCTTGCAGCTTGCTTGTGTAGATGCGATTCGTGTTTGAGAATAAATTTATTTTGGAATAAGAGAATGATGATCACACCAACTGAAATGCTGGCGTCTGCAATATTAAATACGGGTCTAAAAAATTCAAAATCATCCCCACCCCAGATAGGCAACCAAGAGGGAAAATGTGCATTGGTGATGATCGGAAAATAGAGCATATCAACCACTTTCCCATGTAAAAATCCTGCATAACCGCCCCCTCTTGGAAACAATTGGGCTGCGTTTTGAAGGTAAGGATTGGATTGTTCAAAGATCATACCATAGAACATGCTATCTAACAAATTACCCAATGCGCCAGCATAGATCATAGCAGCACAAATCACAAAACCCTTATGGTATTTTTTCTTGATAAAGTCTTTGATTAAAAAAGTGCCCCAGATTACTGCAACCAGTCTAAACAGTGTCAAGGCGATTTTCCCAAATCCTCCTCCAAATTTCCAACCCCAGGCCATGCCTTCATTTTCTACAAAATGGAGCCTTGCCCACTGCCCTAGCATTAAATGTTCTTCCCCCGCATAATAGTTCAACTTGATATAGAACTTCAACGCCTGATCGGCAAAAATGATGCAAAGGATGATGAGGATGATTTGTCTTGCTTTCAATTCCTATTTTTTTATGGTGGGCAAAGATAATGATTGTATTTATTCTTCCAGATATACTCGCTGTACCCTTTGACTAATCCCTGTTAAAATTTCATAAGGTATGGTATCTGCCCATACTGCTACTTGTTGAACGGGTAGATTGGCACCAAATATTTCCACCGTATCCGTTTCATTGACCCCGGGAATAGTGGTGATGTCTATCATGGTCATATCCATGCAAACGTTCCCTACAACAGGCGCTAATTCTCCTTTAATCCACATGCTAGCCTTTCCATTACCTAGTCGCCGTTCAAAACCATCCGCATATCCAATCCGCACTGTGGCAATGATACTATCTCGGTTTAAAACACCCTTTCTATTGTAACCCACTGTAGCTCCTTTTGGTAGCTTTCTTATTTGAGCGATAGTAGACTTTAAGCTGGAAACGGGTTGTAATTGTAAAGACTTTTCATTGGCGGTATCAATCCCATATAAACCTATTCCTAATCGCACCATATCATATTGCAAATCAGGATACCGAAAAATGGCTGCCGTATTTGACAAATGTTTGATAAAAGTATAGGACAGTTTATTTTCAATTGCCGAACAACCTTCCTGGAATAAAGCCGACTGATGCAAAGTGAAAGCATCTTGTTCTAAAGTTTCGCTCGATGCCAAATGGCTGAATACAGATTTCAGCAACATCGTATCTCGTTCCTGTAATAAGCCTCCCATAGTTGGTGCATCTGCTATTTCAAATCCCAAGCGATTCATTCCCGTATTCAATTTTACATGTATGGGAAATGACTTGACCCCTTGCTTATTCAAGTACGTATGAAAAGCTTCATAAATAGGGAAAGAAAAGATTTCCGGCTCTAAATGGTAATTGAGTAACACATCAAAACTGGCTTCATCAGCACTCATTACCATAATGGGTAATCGTATACCAGATTTACGTAAGGCAACGCCTTCGTCGGCATATGCCACAGCCAAGTAATTTACTTGGTGCAATTCCAACAGTCGAGCTATTTCTACACTTCCACTGCCATAGCTAAACGCCTTTACCATGGCCATCACTTTAGTACTTGGTTTTAAGGCAGTTTGATAAGATTTTAAATTCTGCACCATTGCAGATAAATTAATTTCCATCAATGTTTGGTGTTGTTGTTTTTCTAACCATTTACTGATTTGCTCAAACTCATAAACACGGGCACCTTTTAGTAAGATATATTCATTGTTGAATTGGTGTTGATTGGCTTGCAAAAGAAATTGGCTAGTGGATGAATAAAAAACAACATCAGCTACATATCCATCAAACAAAGCTGCGTGTGTTTCCAACTGTTTTCCAATGCCTATGAGTTTTTGAATATTTCTTTGCTGCAACTCTAAAGCAACTTGCCTATACACAGCTTCCTGTGTTTTACCCGCTTCTAAAATGTCGGATAATATTAAGGTTGTTTTTTGGTTGCCTGCTTGCTGTTTCAAATAAGTAAGTGCCAAGGATAAAGAACTCAGGTCGTTGCTATAACTATCATTAATTAAAAAACAATGATTAATTCCATTTTTGAGCTGCATGCGCATTTGCACGGGCTCTAGCAACAACATGCTTTCTTTGATCTTATCCAATGGACAATCCATTACCAACATACAACACCAACAAGTAATGGCGTTGTTGATAGAAATTTGGTCTGTAAAAGGAAGTATCAATGACAGCTCCTCCCCTTTATACATCCCTTTTAATTCAGTGTTATGATTGGTAGTATTTTCTTGTATAATTTGTAGACTTGCTTCCTTATATCTGCTCCAACAAAAAAATGATGGATGCTTTAATTTTACAAGTGCTTCTTCTTCACTATTCAAACAATCAATACCCAATATCAACTGATGTACATGGCTAAAAAGTTTTAATTTTTCTTGAAGCTTTTCCGTTCTGTTTTTAAACCCATCGGCGTGTGCTTCGCCAATATAAGTGAGCACACCTATGGTTGGTTGAATGATCCGTTCCAATTGGTCCATTTCATTTGTAGTTGAAATGCCAGCTTCAAAAATGCCTAGGCTATGTTTTTCATTGATTTCCCAAACACTTAGAGGTACCCCAATTTGAGAATTATAACTCCTAGGGCTTCTTACTATCCGATACTGGTTCTGCAACAATTGATTGAGCCATTCCTTAACCACTGTTTTGCCATTGCTGCCTGTAATGCCAATTACTGGCAATAATGGAAATTGGTTTCTATGATAAGCAGCCAACTGCTGTAAAGCCACTAATACATTCTCCACTACTAGAAAGTTAATTCCTGCTTGAGCTTCAAAGGCATACGCTTTTTTAACAACAAAACTGGTAACGCCTCGCGCGATCAGTTCATGAATAAAAAGATGACCGTCCATCCTTGAACTATCTAATGCAAAAAATAAAGAAGTTTCGGGAAACACAATCCTTCTGCTATCAATCAATAACTGGCTAATAGATTGATGCGTCCATGCACGTTTTTCAGCGGAAACAATTTGGGCAATATCTTGAATAGTATAGGGCAATGAATAAGCGTTTTATAATTCTGTTGGCAATCCCTTTTTCTGATGATGCAAAGAATAAAAAATGGACCCAGAAATACAAATCAAAATCATCGATAACGAAATAATGGTCTGTGTGGTTTTATCAAACCACTCATTGATATAATGTTCTCCCAACATTTTGATGCCAATAAAAGCTAGCACTATCGCAATTCCTTGTTGGAGATAATCGAATCTATTTACAGCCCCTCGCAATAGGAAAAATAAAGACCGCAAACCCAATACCGCAAAGATGTTGGAAGTATAAATGACCAATTTGTCTTTTGAAATGCCCAACACAGCTGGAATAGAATCCAAAGCAAATACCAAGTCTATTGATGCTAGTATCACCACTACTACAAATAGGGTAGTATAAACAGGCTTACCATTTTCTCTAATTAAGAATTTACCATTCCCATCGTGTCCAGTTAGGGGTAAATAATTTTTTAGAAATTTATATATTTTAGAATCGTGTGGATCAAATGCTTCTTCTTCATTGGTAACAAACATTTTGTATCCAGTATACAACAGAAAAATTCCAAAGGCATACAATAACCAACTGAATTTTGCCACCAATGCTACTCCAATGGTAATAAAGATGATTCTAAACACAATAGCCATCATTATACCAATCAACAAAACCCTAGAATAGTTTTTCTCTTTCACCTTAAAGGAATTGAAAATCAGGATAAACACAAAAATATTATCGATACTCAAACTCCATTCCATTAAATATGCACTAAGGTATTCGAGTGCCGGCTTGCTTCCTCTTTCTACCCACATAAAAACAAAAAAAGCCATCGCCAGCATTACCCAGAAAAAGGTCTGGTACATAGCCTGTTTGATACTAATGGTCTGGTTTTTCTTGCTCAACAAACCTAGGTCTATAATCAGTGCTAATATTAATACAATGCCGAATGTGAGGTATACTAACTGTTGTTTGTCCATTTACACGGTTTAATTAAAGATAAGGTGTTGGATTTTCAAATCAAGCGCTATACTTGCTTTTTCTACGCCACTGCAAGATTAGTGCTAGTAATAACACCAAGATTAAAGGAATGGCAATATTTGCCACCTGCCACATCGTTTTCTGTTCTAACAATTTTTTCTTGTCCAATAAACGCAACACAAAATCCTTATTTCTACTTTCAAAAAGGTGATTATTTGCTACTAAATAGTCTATGCTATTTGTTAGAAATTCGCGATTGGCAAAACGATAATTTTCCATTTGCAACATACCCATTGGTAATGGTCCTGTTGTCTGACTAATTTCATTGGTTACAATATCGGCATCTGCCACCACAATTTGTTTGGTACTTTCAACTGCTCTTCCAAGATAGGGTTTTCCTGTGGCGCGTTTGATGGAGTCTGCTAATACAGCACTCACCCTATTATTAAATAAGCTATTGAATTTTCCTTCTAATAAAACTGCCACTGGAATATAGCTTTTGATAAAGCTTCGAAAATCTGCATCTGATTGTACACTATTTACTGCCACCATAGCGGGTGAACTCAATCGCCTACTATTGGAGTCTGTTGCCAATAAAATGGTTTTGGTAATACCCGTTGCTTTTACCGTATCAATACTGGAAGGGAATAAAGGCAATACCCGATCTAGGTTCTGTGAAATGGGGTTTTTTGTTCGGGACCCCAAAAAAGGATAATAAGGCCAGGGTACTCTTTGCATTTTTGGACTCCCATCGGCATTTGTTCCAATCACAATGGGCATTTTGGAGCAGTTCAAATCTTGCAGTAAATCACCGTTTATTCTTACGCCATATTTAAATAAGAGGTCGTCTATATTCAAGCCCCGATCATAGGCCGTATAAGAAGCCTGGTTTCTTTTTAGGCTATCTAGTTCTGCGTAAAGTTTATCAATGAACCAAATAATTTTACCACCATTCATGAGGTATTGATCTAGTTTCAATTTGTCTTCTTCCGAAAAAGGTTGGGTGGGTTTTACCACTAACATTGCGTTGATGATAGAAGGATCTGGGTAGCCTTTTTTAAGGTCAAAAACGGCCAGTTGATATTCATTGCGCAGACTTTCCCCAAGGTCATTGATGGTTAAATCAATCGGTTCTCCATTTCCTATTAAGTAGGCTAAAGTAGGCACTTGCTTTCTGGTGAGTTTGTTGATGGCATTGGCAAACTTATATTCCAGCAATGCTTCCGCTGCGTTGCGCGTGGCTTCTTTGTCTTCTTCTGGCTCTACAACGGTTAAAGGATCATATTGTTTGTACACTTTTTTACTACTACGCAGATCTACTGCAATCGGTTTTTGGTTTTTGTATTGAACCAATGCAGATGGGATGATGAGTTGTTGGGTAGCTTTTTCTGTTTCTGAAGAAACGTTGGCCGACTGTTCAAAAACAACGCCAAGTGCTGCGAGGCTGTCGTATAGTTTCACTTTAGCAGTATCGTTTTTGATGTTCTCTCCAGGTTTTTCAAAATGTATTTGTAAGAGGTTGCCGCCAGCTATAGATTTAAACTCTTGTAAAAGGTCTTGAACGGCTTGATTTAATTTGCGATAATCGGCGGGTAAGTCGC
Organism: Bacteroidota bacterium; assembly: GCA_031428775.1. GTDB lineage: Bacteria > Bacteroidota > Bacteroidia > Chitinophagales > Chitinophagaceae > Sediminibacterium. The sequence continues at coordinate 6,107 of JANOYH010000326.1, read as the reverse complement.
CCGTCAAAAAAACAGTAATAAGAATATTACTATCAATTTCATTTAGAATTTGTTTAGTTGGGTTACTTAGGCTAAACCTTTTTTCTGCGGTAAGGTCAACTCTTATAGGAAACCAATTAGACAGGTATACCAAGCAAATAAATAATGCGGTGAAACCAAGCCATGCAAAACGATACTTAAATAATTTTTTCATGATCGAAGTATTAGCGCTTTGAAATGTTTTTGCTTGTTACAAAAAGAAATAAAGCGATGGCGCCTATAAAATAAAATAGGTCGCGGCTATCTATAACGCCCCTACTGATACGTTTATAATGAAATTTTATTCCGAGCATTTCTATATAATAATCCAACCCATTACTAAAGAGGGATAGTTTGCTGAATGCTTCAAAACCGCTGAATAGTAAGAAGCAAACAAAAGCGCCAGCAATAAATGCAACTACAGTATTATTGGTAAAACTGCTTGCTGCAATTCCAATAGAAGTAAACATTGCAGCTAATAAACCTAGGCCGATATAGCTTCCCACTGTTGCGCCAATATCTATACCACCTGTAACACTCAGTGCCTGTAAAGAAAAGGCGTATAAGATAGTGGGCAGAATAGCAGTGAATACAATCATGAAGCAACCAAGGTATTTGCCAATGATTATTTCAGCCGATGTAATGGGTAATGTTTTCAATAATTCAAAACTGCCTGATTTAAACTCATCTGCTAAGGAGCGCATGGTAATGGTAGGCACAAGAAACAAAAGTAGCCATGGGGCCAGACTAAAATATCCTGCGAGGCTTGCATAGCCAAAATCTAAGAGATTGGAATCGGGAAATACAAACAGAAACAATCCGTTTAACAATAAGTAAACCAATAAAGCAAGATAGCCAGTGAGGCTGCTGAAAAACTGTTGCCATTCTTTTTTACAGATCATCCACATGCTTCAAAACTAAATCTTATCCGTGATTTTAAAGATAGTAATCCCGAAATGTGGAGGGTTTTATGGAATTTATCACATTTAGCATCCTAGTGAAAATCAACATTATGAAAATGCGACTAGCACTAACAGCTTTTTGTTTGTTTTGTATCGGTATTTTTTCGCAAGCACAAGACAGTAAAAAAGCCCCTGCCAAAACAAAGCCCATCGTTGAAAACGGACCTGATGCCATACCGGTAACAGTAACAAGCGCTAGGAAAAAAACACCCCCAACTCCTCCACCGCCACCACCACCGCCTTCAAAAAAAATAAAGACTGCACCACCACCGCCGACGCCACCACCGCCAAAAAATGTAGCGCCAAAAACGCCAGTTCCACCACAAGTGCAGAAACACGCAGACTAGTTATCCCTTGCAGCAATAAAAAAGTCCCGATAAATGGATTACCGGGACTTTTTAACAATAGGTTGTTCAATTATACAGCAAAGCTTTCACCACATCCACAGCTTCTACTAGCATTAGGATTGTTGAAATAAAATCCTTTTCCATTTAATCCATCACTGAAATCCAATTCCGTATTAACCAGGTATAGAAAGCTTTTGAGGTCGGTTACTACTTTCACGCCATTGTCTTCAAAGACTTGATCCATAGGTTTGATTTCATTGTCGAAGTCCAACTTATAGCTCAATCCTGAGCAGCCACCGCCCACTACACCAACGCGTAGGAAATAAGAATCGTCTCCTGTTACACCTGCTTCTTCTTGCAGTTGTATAACTTTCTTCTTCGCTTTCTCGCTTACGTAAATACTATTTTCTAATGCTACTGCAGCCATATCTTAATGAATTTTTTCTTCAAAGACCAACTGATCCAATCCGTTTTTTACGCGGTAGTCATTGATGGCTGCTTTAATAGCGTCTTCCGCTAATACAGAGCAGTGAATCTTAACAGGAGGTAGGTTTAGTTCTTCCACAAGGTCCATATTGTCTATGGCCACTGCTTGATCAACTGTTTTGCCTTTCAACCACTCTGTTGCCAGAGAAGAAGAAGCAATCGCTGAACCGCAACCAAATGTTTTGAATTTAGCATCGGTGATTACACCTGTTGCGTCGTCAACTTCAATTTGCAAGCGCATTACGTCGCCACATTCTGGAGCTCCAACAAGACCGGTACCCACATTCTTTTTTGCTTTATCCAAAGTACCAACGTTCTTAGGATTGCTATAGTGATCGATAACTTTTTCTGAATATGCCATAATATTATTTTTAAGTGGTTAAATTATTATTCGAAATTTTAATTAATGGTGTGCCCATTCTATTTTTTCCATGTCAACGCCTTCTTTAAACATTTCCCACAAAGGACTCATATCGCGCAGCTTTAAAACTGTTTCGCTAATGGCTTTGATGGTATAGTCAATCTGATCTTCAGTAGTAAATCTACCCAAACCAAAACGAAGAGAGCTATGTGCAAGGTCATCGCCCAAACCAAGTGCCTTCAATACATAGCTAGGTTCTAATGAAGCCGAAGTACATGCAGAGCCAGAAGACAGGGCAATGTTCTTATTAAAGCCCATCAACAGTCCTTCTCCTTCTACATATTTAAAAGAGATATTGCTTACGTGAGGAAGTCTGTGTTCAGGTGTTCCGTTTACATAAGTCTCTTCTAATTGCATCAATGCGTTTTCTAACTTATCGCGAAGCTTACTCAAACGAACAGCGTCGTCGGCCATTTCTAAACGAGCTAGTTCGCATGCTTTTCCAAATCCAACTATTCCTGGAACATTCAAAGTACCACTACGCATACCACGCTCGTGTCCACCACCGTCCATTTGGGCTGTTACCTTAACGCGTGGATTTTTTCTACGAACATACAATGCACCGATACCCTTTGGTCCGTACATTTTGTGTCCAGTAAAAGCCATTACATCAATACCATCTTTATTTACATCAACAGGAATTTTTCCCACTGCTTGTACTGCGTCAGAGAAAAACAGGATGCCATGTTTTTTAGCGATAGTGCTGATTGCTTTTATGGGTTGTATTACCCCAATTTCATTGTTAGCATACATGATAGCAATGAGGATAGTTGTTGGTTTGATAGCTGCTTCCAATTCTTGTAAGTTGATTAATCCGTCGGCACCAACTTCTAAATAAGTTACTTCACCACCAGAGCGTTCAATATGTTTACAAGTGTCTAAAACTGCTTTGTGTTCCGTTGTACAAGTGATGATATGATTGCCTTTGCTTGCATACATTTCATACACACCTTTGATGCCTAAGTTATCTCCTTCTGTTGCTCCAGAAGTGAAGATAATTTCTTTGGGGTCAGCACCAATTAATTTAGCCACTTGTTCACGGGCATAATCTACGGCTTCTTCAGCTTCCCAACCAAAGGGATGGTTTCTGCTAGCTGCGTTTCCAAAGTGTTCCGTAAAATAGGGCAACATGGTTTCCAAAACTCTTGGATCCATAGGAGTAGTAGCGTTGTTGTCTAGGTATATTGGTAATTTCAACATAATCAAATTCTATTAATATCTTCTTATAACGCAAAAGTATGACAATAGGTTCTATAAATTTGGGGACTAAAAGGCTTAGAAGATGATTTTCCTCTTTTCGTAAAGCATCAAATCAATCATTGAATTATGTTAAAACTAGAGCATATTGGCATTGCTGTTAAAGACCTAGAAAGGTCAATTAGTTTATTTGAAACCCTATTGAATACCCCTTGTTATAAGACCGAACAAGTTGAATCTGAGCAAGTTGCAACTGCTTTTTTTCAGAAAGGGGAAAGCAAAATTGAATTATTGGGCAATACGGCACCAGGGGGTGTTATTGAAAAATTCATTGAAAAAAAGGGCGAAGGCATTCATCATCTGGCTTTTGCAGTTACAAATATCCGGGCAGAAATGGCCAGACTATCTGCAGAAGGCTTTGTTTTATTGCAAACAGAACCCAAACTTGGGGCCGATAATAAATGGGTTTGTTTTCTGCATCCCAAATCTACTAATGGGGTTTTGATAGAGTTGTGTCAGGAAATTGCTGATTAAATGGGATTTCTTAAATCTAGAGTCCTAATTTTTCTACAGCAACCTGTGCGGCAATTTGGCTAGCATCTTTTTTATTATATCCTTTACCTTGTGCCAACATTTCGCCATCTAAAACGGCGTTGATGGTAAATAGACGTCTGCTACCTTCCATTTTTTCATGGGCCAATTCAAAACTTAGGATTTTACCATTTTTATTGGCCCACCCTATGAGTTTGTTTTTAAGGTTGATGTCAATTAGTTCTAGGTCGTCCACAAACATATGAGGTATTACAATTTGTTTGAGCACCCAGTTACCTGTTTTGGCATATCCTTTATCTAGATAAACCGCTCCTACCAAGGCTTCTAGGGTATTACCAAAAATTTGACTGCCCTTAAGAGAGTTATCGAATTTATTGTAGAAGGTGAGTTTTTTTAGTCCCATTTTCAGCGCAATATCATTCAGTTGTTGGCGGTTTACCATTTTACTGCGCATTTCTGTCAGGAAGCCTTCGCCTTTATAGGGGTAGCGTTTGAAGAGATAGTCGGCCACAATAGCGCTCAGCACAGCATCGCCTAGGTATTCTAGGCGTTCATTATTTTCTTCGGCTGTTTCTTTAACAGAGCGATGACTCAATGCGGTTCGATACAATAATAATTTACCGGGTTTGATGCCCAATACGTTTTTCAATTGCTTTTCGAAAGAAGAATCGGGTGACTTATTAAGCAGTTGTTTGAAGAATTGCACAAACTTAAGCTACATATTTTTTAACAATCACGCAGGCGTTGTGGCCACCAAAACCAAAAGTATTACTCAATGCAGCGCGAACCAGTCGTTTCTGGGGCTGATTAAAAGTAAAGTTCAATTTTGGATCCAAATTAGGATCATCTGTAAAGTGATTGATAGTAGGCGGAATTATATCGTGAATAACACTTTGAATACAAGCAATGGCTTCAATAACTCCAGCAGCACCCAAGCAGTGACCTGTCATGGATTTGCTGGCACTTATATTCAAATGGTAAGCGTGTTCGCCAAATACCTCAGTAATTGCTTTGGCTTCAGCACCATCTCCCAAAGGAGTAGAAGTGCCATGTGTGTTAATATAGTCAATTTGATCTGGTTGCATACCGGCATCTTTCAATGCAGCAATCATTACGTTGCGTGCACCCAATCCATCTGGATGAGGGGCAGTTAAATGATAGGCATCAGCGGTAGCGCCTCCACCTGCAATTTCACAGTATATTTTAGCACCGCGTTTAATGGCGTGCTCATATTCTTCTAAAACTAAAACACCTGCAGCTTCACCCATTACAAAACCGTCACGGTCTTTATCGTAAGGACGACTGGCTGTTTTAGGATCGTCATTGCGTTCGCTCATGGCTTTCATGGCGTTGAAACCACCAACACCGGCTTCGCTAATAACGGCTTCTGATCCACCGCTGATAATGATATCAGCTTTTCCCAAACGGATATTATCGCATGCTGCAATGATACCATTGGTACTGGAAGCACAAGCGCTCACTACGGCAAAATTTGGACCGCGGAAGCCATGACGCATGGAGATTTGTCCGGCCGCAATATCCAAAATCATTTTGGGGATAAAGAAGGGATTGAAACGAGGTGTACCATCGCCTTGGGCAAAATTGGTCACTTCTTCTTGGAAGGTTCTCAATCCGCCAATACCACTGGCAAAAATGACACCTACCCTATCCACATCCACATTGTCTTTGCTAATGCCCGCATCAACCACGGCCATATCGCTAGCTACTAGGGCTAACTGTGCAAATCGGTCTAATTTTCTAGCTTCTTTCCTATCCATAAAATTGGTAGGTTCAAAGCCTTTCACTTCGCAAGCAAAACGAGTTTTGAACTTGCTGGCATCAAATAAGGTAATAGCATCGGCACCTGAAACACCGTTTAATAGGCTTGTCCAGTATTCATCTAGATTATTTCCGATTGGAGTTAAAGCTCCGATACCAGTAACTACTACTCTTTTCAATTCCATGTAGAATGCCATTTGAAGTGATAATCCGCTTTTCATGACCGATGCCATGGAAAAGCGGATTAAATTATTCCTAAGAAGGGATGTCTTACTTGGCGTGCTCTTCCAGGTAAGCTACGGCTTGTCCAACAGTTGTGATGGTTTCAGCCTGCTCATCAGGGAT
>JANOYH010000325.1:0-9485 GCA_031428775.1 Bacteroidota bacterium | reverse complement strand
TACAAATAAGCCCTGCCCCTTTTTATATTTTGTACCGTCTTTATCCCATAGTATTGTAACGGTTTTTCCATGATAGCGGATATCGTCTAAACAAAACCAATCCCATTTGTCTTGTGGAACTAAAGGATTGATTTCTAAAATTTCGTCGGCTCTGGGTCTGAGTCCGATTAGTCCCGTTATAATCAAGTCATTAAAAGTTGAATGATTATAATACCTACTTCTCTCTTCATCGCCCTTCAACCAATAACCCGTAGTTTCATCGAGGTACTCACCTATATAAGGTCTACCGCGATGGTATTGCGATTCAACAAGTGTTTGCAGAATATTGAAATAGTCTGAATTGGCGATGGGTTTTACTGTTTGATTATTTAATAAATTGGCTAAGCCTGTGAGCGTTTGCGATGTGGCAAAAGGCCATACAGCGCCGTCCCATTCGCATTTACAACAACCATGTGTTCTAAATTGTGGATGTGATCTATCTGCCGTTGTAATACCATAGGGAGCTGAAAAAGTTTTAACGTCGTTGGTGGTTTTCCAAGCAAGATTGAAATTGCTATCGGGCATATTAAAATACCAAGGCAGGAATCCAATCTCTTCTCTCACTTTAGCCAGTGTATCTTTTTCTTTCAACACGTCAAAGAATTGTAAATCTTGATTCCACAATTTTTGCTGAACCAATTGTTTGATGGTGTCTGCTTTTTGTTGATAGATATTTGATTTTTCTTGATTAGCGGCCATCAATTCAATTTCAGCAAGTGCTTTTGCATTGCCATACATATAGGCATTGATGCTTGGCCTTGCATTTTTTTCTTTGCGACCACCGCTGATAGTTTCTTCCATCGCATCACGTACATCGAACTGCCAATAGAGACCTGATTTTAATTTCTTCTCTTGTTCCCAAGCCAAATAATCGGCTTCTAAATCAGGCAACATATTTAGTAGAAATTCTTTGTTCTTATTTACTTTATAACGATTGTAGATCGCGTCAATATTCCAACTGCTATAAAATCGCAAACGCTTTAAAGGTTTGCCTTCATTGCCACGATACCAGATCTGCAAATTCTGAGTCAAGTATTTTTCGTCGTGCAACCATCTGGACTCGTAGATATGATGACCCAGTGCGCTACTGATTAAGTTATATTTATCTGCATAAGACCTGGGTACCAGAAATTCTGTGAACACAAAACCCTGTTCTGTTTTTTTAATATGCTTGCGCAATGTCCACCAACGATAATAAAACAATTCTTCGAAATTTTCTTGTGGGCATTCAAATAAGGGAATATTTACTTTTAACCATGTCCATGCCTCTTTATTGGGAATGGCTTGAATGATATTTTCATCCTCCATCTTGTTAAAATAGTTGATATAGTGGTGATAGTTCTCTGCTTTCAACACAAAGGGCTGGCCCATTACATTGGTTTGATTCATCGCAAAAAGAAAAAGGATGAAGGATACAAATCGCTTCATAACAACCCTATTATTTAATATAAAAATTCCTTTTCGCATTATTGGATTTTCTTAGTCTTGAATGATTTAATCAAATAAATGGCTTCTTTACCCTTGTCACTTGCGTTTGGCAAATCATAGTTTTGGTCGGTCGGAGTATCTGCATCAGGAAAGCGACGAATGGTACCTGTTCTAAACACAACTCTTTCTACTTGATGTACTGGAGCAAAAAACAAATTGTTGCCGATTGATTTTCCATTGATGGTTAGTAGATAAAACCTGGTGTTCGTATCAAACACTAACTGAAAATTGATTGCTACTCCTGTTTGATATTTTCCTACTGATTTATTGCGGTACCCTGCTTTTACATTGATCGCTCCTAAAGAATCTAAAAATATTTTGATGCATGGCAAGCCTTTATTGTCAACCAATTCAATTTCTAAATAACCAAAATCCTGTTGTTTTGGAACAAGTTGAAATTGTAGGTCAGATTTTTTTGAAGCAGGAATGATTCTTTCTGCTTTTGCAAAATCAAAAGGGTCAGCGTCTATTAATTGCAAAACCATACCATGAACTTTATCACTAGTTATTCCAACAGATGCCCAAAGCGGACTATATATATTCCAATCCTTTAATGCCGTTTTTTCTGATAACAAACTGAAATCTTCCGATATGTCATTGTCAACTTTGTCTCTTACAGGTACAGGAATTTCTGAAACCCAAATGTCTTCTTTATTCATGCTATAAGTCACCCACATATTTCCGCCTGGCGGATTTCCATCCATCTCTTGAATTCCTCTAACGTATTGAGGCCCGTACGACTTATACGCACCCCCATACCTGAGCGATGAAATCTCCCCATTCACCAACAATAAGTTTTTATAGTCGAGTCCATTATCACTCACCGAAATTGCCAATGGCCATCGAAATTCTGAAGGATTGTACACGGTGGCCCATTTGCCATCGCTAGTTTTTTGTCCCCATATCTTTGCATTCGCATTTACAAATCCAGGGGCCCTGGTTGGATTGTATTGCCAAGTAAGTCCTTGGTCTTTGCTAATACTTGTTAATGCGTATTTCCATAAGCCCACTACATCACCATTAGGAAGATGATAGTAGTTGAAAGCTTTAAAATCTTTTTTCAGAGGGATTAAGGAATCGTTTCGATCGGCTTCTTCCACCATTTGTTGCATCATCAATGGGGCCGCTAACAATTCATTGCATGCAGTTACAAATGCTTTGTCATTGCTTTTTGTATATAGCGGATAATGGGTATTTTTTTCAGAAAATGCGTGATTGTAGCGGATAAAATAAATGGGACCAAAACTGCCATCCTTTTTTATTTCACGAACCACTCTACCAATCCCATTTCCATCATTGGGATCATCTTTTGCACCCATAACTAACCCATAAAATCCCAGAGCCAATAGTTGTTTTTTGCTTGACGTAAAAAATCCAATTCGTTGGTGCATGACAGCGTATAAATCTTTGGCTACTTCTTTTCTACCTTCTTTGGTAGTACCATCTGGAACTATATAAATAGGAAATAACACAACGGGTTTTGACCAATGATAGCCATCTTCTGAATTCAATAACATGGTTTGACTAGGAGGTTCGTGTTCACCTACTTTACTATTTAAATATTCTAGATAAAATCGATTGTTCCAATACGCCAGCATAGGTGCGTGATTGTAGGTAAAGCCTTTATCGCCTGCCCATTCAGGATGCTCTCTATTTGCCCTGAATACTTGAATATTGTGTACACCAACAGCCGGACTCAATTGTCCGTGATGGTAATCAATATTTGAAAGTGTAGTTCCAGTAAATCTAACCGTATCTGGCTTTGCGGATTGCGGATTTTGTGCTGAAACTTGTAACAAGAAACAGCAGGCGATCATTGAAAAAAAGTGGTACTTATTCATGTTCATACAAATGTTTATTAGCACTATATGCTTCTAGTGGTTTCAAATATTTTTTCTTTACTGAGATAATGGTACCGTGTTTGTGTTTTTCGGGTATGCTGATAAGGCTGTCCACATTTTTGAACGATAGAAAATCTTTAGTAAATACAGCTCCGAATTTTTTCTGTTGATAAGCATCATAATAAATCAACCAGCCATCTTTTAGTTTTGCTACAGCCGGGCCTTCTGAGAAATTAGGTGTGAATGGCTTGGATACTTGTGTATAAGGACCCAAAGCTTGATTACCAACCGCTACTTTAATATTTCTTTCCGGTCGAGTATTGTCTTTTAAAACAAGCACATAATCACTTGAGGCTTTTTTTACAATTACTGCATCAATCACACTAAATCCGGGGTCTTGAAAAAGCTTGGCATCAGAAAATTGGATAAAGTCTTTGGTTGTGGTGACATAGAGCCGGTGATTGTTGTTCTCATCTTCCAATACTTTTGGAAAACGAAAAGGAATGCAAGAAGCCCATACAATACTATATTTTTTTTGTACATCATCATAAAAAAATTCAGGGGCCCAAACATTCACAACAGTTTTTTCATGTTGCATCACGGGAATATATTTCTGAGCAGACCAATTCACCAAGTCTTTAGAACTTGCATAACCAAATCCATTTCCACCTTTCCATTCGGTAGTCCAAACTAAATGAAATATCCCATCGGGCCCTTGAATGATTGAAGGGTCACGCATGATTTTGTCTATGCCAATTGAAGGTTTTAGAAATATGGTATCACAAGAGCTCCAATGATAGCCGTCTTTACTAACTAGAAATCGTAATCCTTCATTTGCTGGTTCTTGAAAAGAGCTGAATAGGTATACTTTATTTGTACAAGCAATTTGCATGAACAAAATGACAATGACACATAAAATAGTATTGATTCGCAATTTCATTTTTATAGAGATAATAGATGTTCAAGTTTCATTTGAAGTAATTGTGCCATGCACAAAATGTTTATTTAGTTGGTGCCGATTTTAAAACAAGTATCCAATCATTTCCCTCTTTTTCTTCTCCAGGTGGATTGAAAACATGAGTACCTTTATTTTCAAAAACACCGATAGTCGTATAGTTTCCATTTCTTGGATCAAACCAAGATGCGGTTAATTTTGTTCCAGCAATCTTACCCATCTGAATATTCATTGTTCTTCCAGTATACGTATAAATAAAAGCAAATTTCTTTCCTCTTGTTGCCAAGAGGTGTTGGTATTTTTCACCCTGATCTGATGCGATCAATGATTGATCAGGCACCCTTTCAAAATAAGGCATTGACAAGATTAATTTTTTGATCCATTGCATTTGACCAGCGCCTGTATCGTTAATCGCATCCTTCCAATTTTGGTGTGTACCATAATCGCCGGAGCCAGCAGCACTATGAAATTGCATAACGGCATTGCTACCATAAGTGAAGCCTGCACCGCCTGCAAATACATTCCAATAACCATATCGCCTAACATCGGCTGCATGCCATTTTGGTCCGAGTGTATCATGCAATCCATGCGGAATATTTTCATAAGAAGGTTCTCCATCCATACTTGGTTTGGTTGGTTTTAATTGATAGTCTTTTTGCATGAATTTCCAATTGTCTTCTCCCATTCTAGGTTCTACGGTGTCTTGTGCATAGTCTTTGTGTCCGCTTTGAAACATGTTGAAGTCTAGCCATGCTGCGTTATGAAACCATTGAGATGAACTAGATCTACCTCTTGGATGAAAAGTAATCAAGTGATTGGGATCTTCTTTTCTCAAAGTAGTACCAATGCTTTCCCATACCTGTGTTTTTGTATCACCCAGAATATCACCCCCATTTAACCAAATGATATTTGATTGATTGCGATAACGTTTTGCCAAGAAACCTGCAAAAGCTTTTGCTGATGATTCATTCACTAGCCCGTCTTTTACATTGGAACCCCAAACTGGTACAAGTGCCATATAGATTCCACGCTTTAATGCTTCATTGATCACAAAGTCTACATGATCCCAAAAATCGTATTCTGTATTATTAGAAAAATTTGTTCCTGGTGTTGTTTTTGGGTGAGCCGCATCAAGGTTTTTCAAAGCAGAATCGCCATACCTATTTACTACTTTTTTCACATCGTGTAATACCATTACCTGAATTACATTGTAACCTTTTTGTTTGCGATTGTCTAAATATTGAATTACTTCTTGTCGATTTAATTTGATAAAAAGCAACCAACCCGTATCACCTAACCAAAAAAATGGTTTTCCATCTGCAGATTCAAAATATCTATTGTTGGCCGAAATCTTTAATAACGGTAATGCAAGTTGCTTTTTTGAAAGAGCTTTTTCTTGTGCAGAAACAGTAGTCAATCCAATGAGCAACAAAAGGAAAATAAAATAATATTTCAACTGTTTCATAAATTCTAAATAGGTTTAATCCAAGCGATGATATCTGAGGTGTTCGTTAATTCAAGCTCATTCAGTTTTGCCCCAATCAATTGTTCTTCTTTAATTGTAGCTCCCGTTTTAGGATCAAGCCATTGAATTTGATATTGTTTTTCTTTGTTGATTTGATCAAGTCGAATTGATTTTTGCGTATACACAACAAATGATTGATTGCCATCTGTTAAAATGTATTGACCATCCGCATTCATTGGTTTCATTTTTGCGATAGCGCCTAAAAATTCTTTCGACAATTCTGGCAAAACAGGAAGAGAACCACCCGCCATTAATACTGCCCAACCCAATTGGTCAGAACTATCAGAAGAATACATGACAGCCTTTGTAGGATATTTTTTACGATACTCACTTACTGCATGATACACTTGATCAAAGGACGTTTTTTTAGGCTTGAGTAAACGAGCGTGTTGACGTGGTGCTAGGTTTTGTCCGCCTTGTGGCGCATACGCCGTTCCGTCTTGCTGATAATGCCAATAACGTATATCAATCAAGTCAACTACAGATGCGTATACTGGGTTGGATAAAATCGCGTCTTGTACATCTTTCGTTACACTCAATCCAATGATCTGTTTTTTGCCTGTTTCTTTTTCCCATTCCATCACGATGTCTAACCAAAATTTCACGAAATGTAGTGGACCCGTAAATTCCTCACCAGTGAGTTGTATCACCCCATTATTGTCTTTGAAATTGTCTAAACATTTTCTGATATACGCTCTATGAATTGCGCGTCGAATAGGATTGCTGATGTCATAAAACTGTTCGGCCATGAAGATGCGTTTGTCACCTGCATAAGGCACGGGTTCAGGGAAACCAGTTTCATTGATATTATTGGCAGTGCGCCAAGGGAAGTCTGCATAGTGCGCACCCGCTTCAATAATATTGTGTTGAAAATAATTCTGATGCACTAACAACAAACCTTTTTCATCTGCAAAATCAGCAAATTGTTTCATCCGATTCCAATAGAAACTATTGTATTTTGTTAGGTCGTATTTACTCAACCCATCCCATGCCAATTCTTTACCAGAACGAGCAAACGGCAATTCATAAAATGGTGCCCATACTTCACCGTCCATTCGTCTAATACGTTCGTGGTCGTCTCTTCTTCTCTCATACCAAAGCGCATAGTGCTGTTCAATTCCAACTGTATGATGCAATAACATAGAATCAGTCATCGCATCTAAATCATCAGTTAGTCCTTTGCCTATTCTGCCCGGTACAAATCTAGTGATAGCAGGTTGTGCGTTGGTTAATTCTTTACCTTGAATACCCCCATTCCACCAAGGAACTTCTTGTCTGCGACCGGTAAATACTTGGTTGTTTCTGATGATCCAACCATTGTCAATGAGTAATTTCGGCGCTTTTATTTTTGCAACAATTTTAGGAATTCCAATGGCGTCAATTGTTTTGATGCCTTTTGAATTGATTGAAATCGGAAAATCATTTGCAGCAAGTTCAATCCATTCGGTCAACTGCATATGAGGCAGCTTAGCTTCTGCAGTTAATTTAGCGGCTACTTCAACAGAAGGGCTACTCGATGCTTCTGAATCTTGTTTTAACAATCTTGCTTGTTGTTCGCTTTGTTTGCCTATTCGTTCAACTAGTTGAGCGTAATAAAAACTTCTTGGACTAAGTGTATTATTTGAAGCTTCCCAATAACCATCTCCTGAAAACTGACTCCATGATCCGAAGGCCCAGTTTTGTGCCGTGGGTGGTTGATAGCAATCAATTCTTGCGGCAACACAATTCCAAAAAAGGCTATTAGCAGCAGCCCATCCAGCGCCTTGGCCGTCTTGTCCGCGGTTGCCAAAACGAAGTGCATTACCATCTACATTTACGATGTCAAATAAAATTCCAGACGACCAACTATCAATAGCTCCGCTAAAATCATAAGGAAGATGTGATTCGCATTGTACAAATGCATTGGGCCCAGGTGCACAAAATCCTGTGGCAAAATCATGGTATCCATTTTCTGCGTAGCAACGTTGGAAAAGGGTTTGTTGTCCGTTCGTTAAAAAAGTATAACGACGTTGTCCACCTATTTCTGAAATAGGCGCCATTGAAATGCAATCTTCAACAGTGATGCGTTGTGTAGTTTCTAAAAGGTTCACAGCAGATCCGGCAAAATGTTGAAAGTTAATTCTACGAACCCATGCGTCTTCAACGGCTTCCATAGAAATACCCATCCAAGCATGTGCTTCGTCTTTCAAATTATTTTTATCGTAAGTAGAAACGCAAGTCAAATTTTCGATTCCGATATGGTTAATTTTTCCATTCCATTGATAAGGAATAATGGATCCACCGCCGTAAGTTGAATCTAGTGCAGTGGTAATAGGCGCATCAATAGTGATGCTTAGTTTATTGATAGTGGTGATGGTTCTATGAAAAAATAAATCTCTTTCAAAGGGCTTCCATCCGAGTGTAGTGAGACCGCCTCCAAAATGAAGGGTATTAATAGTTTCTAACCATTTTTGTGTAGAGGGGCGGTGTATAATAATCTTATCTCCTTTTTTCAAATTGGCAGTTGAAGTCAGTTCCATTTCAAACGCATTGACTGGAACATAAGCATTGGTAATTTTAATAGCGGGTTGAAGTTGTTGGTCTTTTTTACCATAAATACGAATAAGGTCGCGACGATCAGTTCCTGTAGCTAATAAAGTTGTTCCTTGAGTAGACGCTACATTTGAGCTTGTACCATTAGCTATTGTTCTCATTACGGTTATTCCTGAACCACGAATTACAATTCCTGAGCTAGTGATTTTAATTTGTCCCGCTACTTCAAAAACGCCTTTGTCTAATAATACGGCTCCTTTAAATCCGTCTTTATCAATCGGCTGACTAGCTACAAAGTCAATTGCAGCTTGAATTCTGGCTGTTGCATCCCCTTTCATAAAGGGTACAAATACAATAGCAGCAATTTCAGGTATGGGCTTTTCGGAAGCTTCATAACCACAATAAGAGAAGTCAGGGATTCTATTGCCTAATGAGTCTGCTACATAAAACAGTTTACCATCTTTTCCAATCGAAACTGGTGGTAAGGGCTTGGGCTTTTTTTGGGCGATGCTTGTAAAAGAAAAAAAGCAAGTCACTAAAACAATACTAGAAAATTGAATATTCAATGGAAACTGTTTACAATTAAAAACTTAAATCCCTACAAGTTAAATTAAAAATGGCTTTTGTAAGTATCCTACAAAAGCCATTTTCAATACTATTGATCTAGGATACTGTTATTTTTTTGATTGAGGAACTACCGTTTTAATGTCAACTACACTATTTAGGTATATTTCAATATTACTATAACCGCTCTTAGTTATTTTACCAGCATCAGATGCATTATTTGGATTTAACCCATGAGCTGATTCCCAAGTATTAGGTAATCCATCATTATCAGCGTCTTTATAAGGTGTTCCTTTGTAAACAGGATAACCGCCAACTTGAATTGGGTCAGTGATGATGCCTTGCTTATAAGAATCTATTGGCATACGACGGTGCTTAAATTGAATGGTAGGAAGCTTTACATTCGGATCAAACTCAATTTTTCCTGTGGTTACTTGTTTAACTATTCTTGCATCAACTGCATCTCTTTTTGGCAATATTGCGCCTGCATTTGCCAAGACAAATGCTTTGGCTTCTAGTGCTGGAATGATCGTCATTTGAG
>JANOYH010000324.1:0-15300 GCA_031428775.1 Bacteroidota bacterium | reverse complement strand
ACCTGTCCTTTTGTAGAAAAAGTTTGGAACAGAAGCGAGCAAATAGCTGAAAAAGGATACAGTATTGTGATACATGGTAAACCCAAGCACGAAGAAACTAGGGCCACTTTTTCACATGCTTCTGAACACACTGCATCAGTTGTAGTAAATGATATGGCTGAGACGATTGAACTGGCGAAATTTATCACTGGCGAAAATAAAGCTGCCGATTTTTATACTGCATTTAAGGGACGTTATTCAGCTGGGTTTGACATTGAAAAAGACCTGATTCGCTTTGGAGTAGTCAATCAAACCACGCAATTGGCCACTGATACCCAAGCCATTTCAGATTACTTGAAATCGGTCATGATAAATCAATACCAACTAACTTCTGCAACCATTGACCAACACTTTGCAGACACTAGAGATACTTTGTGTTATGCTACTAATGATAACCAAACAGCTGTAACGGGGATGTTAGCAACAGACGCGGATTTAGCAATAGTCATTGGAGGATATAATAGTAGCAATACATCTCATTTAGTAGAATTGTGCGAAGCCAAATTGCCTACCTATTTTATAGACACCCCAGAAAAAATCATCAACGAAACCACCATTCAACACTGCAATTGGCACAGCAAAGAATTGTCGATCATTCATGATTTTCTTCCTCAAAAGCATCCAACAAAAATACTCATCACTAGTGGTGCAAGCTGTCCGGATGCTGTAGTGGAATCAGTTATTCAAAGAATTGCCCTACTATTTGGAACTAAAGAAAATTTAGAAAAAGTAGCAGAAAATTTTCAATAACCTTATTTCAACAATTTCTTTACAATAAACGCACCTACTTTTTTCCCTTGATCAGCACCTACTTCTACCCCAAAGCGATAGTGGATTCCCCCATACAACCTGCTTATAGCAGCTTCTGCTGCTGCAATTTTGAATGATTTGAAATTTCTTTCCATACCAATATAACGCAAGTCGCTCGTATCTCTAAAAGCAAAATTATCACCATATAATTCCGTCAATACAGTTGATGCAGATGCTGTGATTGAGCTATGTCCACTTATATATTCTGGAAAGGGAGGGGTTTGTAAATAAGGACTGAAGTTGCGATCAATTAATTCGTTAATGACGGTAACAGGTCTAACCAAACTACTTCTATATTTCTCATCCCAGCAAGAAATAAAAGCATCATACAATGAAATTGCTGTCAATGAAAAAGTTAGTGCTGTTTTAACTGCGTCTGCTTTTGATTCTTTAGCAGCTATACCAGCAATGCCCATCCAGTGGCCACCTGGCGTGATTTTTTTATTCCCAAACATCATGTGACCTGAGTGTTCTATCACGAAAGGATTATCGTCCCAGTATTTTGCAATCATCTTCAAAGAATCTGTCAGATTCTTGTTTACTGTATACACTTCTTTTGCAGCTATAAAAAACGGACTTGTGCTATCTGTACTATAAGCTGGGGGTCTAACTGGCATAAATTGAGCAGCAGAATCTAAAACCATCGGCTTCATGGTATTCCAGCACCATTCAACCCCATCTAAATAATCAGGAGGAGTTGGTCGCCATTTACCTGGCTCATTACTTCCAAGGTATTTTTGTTTCCCTCTTGATTGTGGATAGCCATCTTTCATAGCGCGAGCTATCACAATTTTACCAATGCTATCACCAAAAGCAAGGGAACGAGTATAGGTGTCTTCGTCCATTGAATTTTTAAATCTTTCATAAGTTGCTTCTTCATATCCTTTTAAAGAATCTAAAGAAAAAACCACTTTGTGCACTACAGAAAAAAATGCGCGAGTAGCAGCAAGGGTATAATTATAAGTCTTTCCTTTTTCCGGTTCAGGCATGGGCATAAAGCCATGCAGTTTTGCAGCTATAGATACGCTTCCAGGCTTTGAATGTCTAATAGCCTCATAGGAGGCTAAAGAAGAATACACATAAATCCTACTAGCAACAGGAGGTGTAAAAACATCATAGATAATTACTTCCGTTAATCTAAATTGATTTTCGTGTAAAACATCGGCATCAACAATAGCAACTTTATTTTTCTCTTTACAAGAAAACAAAAGAAAGGCAAAACCTAAAATGGCGGCAACTTTTTTCATAACAAAATATAAATAATCAAAATTATCGAATGACCCTAGACTGTCCTTTTTCGTTGAATATAATAGCAGTAGACACACCTTTAGCCATGCTTACGAAGCTACTACTTTGCGAAAGGAAAGAACTGCTAATATAGTTTTCAACCCTTCTTTTTTTACCGTTTGAAAGGGTTAGCAAGGCATAAACATCGTCCTTATTAAAAGCAATATTGGTAACTGGATATTTGGCTTGATAGACTTGCAAGGGACCTCTATTTTGTGAGGCTATAATTCGGTATTGTTTGTTGGCATCCAATAATTTTATGAGTGCTTTGCCATTGCCTGGAATATTAATACCACTTTGTAGCATACTCAATGAAATGAATCCACCTTGTCCATCTCCTTTTAAAACCAGCCCATTTAAAGCGTCGTATCTTCCAATATTGGGATCAGTACCATAATCATTTGTATTAATTACAAGATCCAAGTTGCCATCTCCATCAATGTCTTCAGCAATCATTCCGTTTAAAGCAGACAGTTGTGCTTGATCCGGTAATGCAGTCATGCTAAACTTTCCATTTCCCTCATTTTTAATAAAGGAAGACGCAAAATTATTTGCCTTTAAAATCAATACGTCTTTGAATTGTTCCGGAACAAAGATTTTATCGATGGTAGCAGTTGCATATGATTGATAATTTTGAAACAACCTCCTAGTTCCTAGCATTTGTTTTACCATATCGTCTCTTCCATGTGCAGGAAATTCTAACCAAACAGGGTCTTTTTGTAAATCTGCTTGTAAGAAAATAGATGGTACAGCGTCATAGCTTCCGTTGTTATCAAAGTCTTTTGCATAGATGCCTACGGGCATTTCTTTTGTTCCTTTATAGAATGAATTCAGTCCAAGGTTTCCTGCTATATAATCAATATCGCCATCATTGTCAAAATCTCCAGGAACCAAACTATTCCACCATCCTAGGCTTTTGTCGATGCCAGTTGTAGCAGTAACATTTACAAACTTACCTTTCTCATTGTGCAAAAAGGTAATGGGCATCCATTCTCCTGCAAGCACTAAATCGGGCCATCCATCGTTGTCATAATCGGTAAATAAGGCATCGCTAATCAGGCCAATATTTTGTAGTGCAGGTGAAACGGATGCAGTAACATCTGTAAAACCTAGCTTGCCATTTTTAGCATCATTTCTGTATAAAATACTGGTAACAGGTTTGGGATAATTGTGTGGATCTACGCGTCCAGCAACAAACAAGTCTAAGTCGCCATCCTTATCATAGTCAACCGCTCTTACACAAAACTTACTAGTACTATTAAAAGGAAATGCACCAGCAAGAATGCTAAACTTCCCCTTCCCATCATTCAAATAAAAGCGATCAATATATGCGCTATCACCATGATCGTAACCATACCCACCTGAAGAAATATACAAGTCTAAGTCGCCATCTTTGTCTGCATCAAATAAAAGCAAACCACGATCGTCTGTTGTTTTTACCTTTTGTTCAATGGCTGTTAATAAATTGGATTGACTAAATTTACCATTAGCTGACTGAGTAAAAAGGGTAGCTGAGTGGTGTGGTGCACCTCCTACAATAAAATCATCCAGTCCATCCCCATTAATATCTCCAGAAGCCATACCAGGAGAATACTCTGTGAATTTATGAGGCATGAGTTTTTGGATATTAAAGTCCACAAAATCAAGTTGTTCATGCACATAATTAATACCTGATTGCTTGGTGATATTTGTGAACCAATTATCTTTTGCCAAAATTGCAGGAGCAATGAATTCGCTATTGCTAGCATTTTTTATATCAACTGTAATGACTTGTTTGGGTGATACTTTTTTTAACACTTGTTTTAGGTTACCGGGCCAAAATATTTCTATAGAATCTATAGCAGCATTTTGTGTTAAACCAAAGTGCATTTGATCAGAGACAGAAGAAATATATCCTCGGTATGGATTATTAATAAAGTTTTGTGTGTTTCCCTTTTCGTGTACAATAACTTTAGTACCAATACCATTTACATTGTTAGATGATCCCACAAACTTGATATCGATGAAATTGTTATTTTCTTTTTCGGCAATATTATTTTGATATACGAAAGCAGGTCCATTGATATTGTTGATGACGATGTCTAAGTCGCCATCATTGTCCAAGTCGGCATAAACGGCACCATTAGAGAAGCTAGGGTCCTCAAAACCCCAATCGTATGTTTTATCGGTAAACTTAGCAGCTCCTGCATTCTTATATAAATAGTTATGAATTTTAACTTCAGGAATTTCTGCCAACATATCTTTTTTAGATGTCAGAGAAATGGCTTGCTTTCTAAATGTGATAAAGTCGTGGTCGGTAATGTCTTTCGGAAAACCATTGGTAAATAGGATGTCTTTAAACCCATCATTATCATAATCAGCAACCAAGGGAGTCCAGCTCCAGTCTGTTTCTGCGATACCTGCAAAAAAACCAATTTCAGAAAATACAGGATGTTGTATGCTATCTAATTCGCCAATGGTAGGTCCTTGGTTAAGTTGCACCATATTTCTAGTATATTGGTATTGATAACCGAAAAGGTCGCTATTTTGGTACATCTGATAATTAATGGCATTCAGAAACATTTTCTTTCTAAGATTGTCTTGAGGTGCCATGTCTACTTCTATAATATCGACCAAACCATCATTATTAATGTCTACAGCGTCACTGCCCATTGAATTGGCAGAAGTGTGTTTGAAATATTTTGTTACTTGATCAGTGAATGTGCCATTTTTATTATTGATATATAAAACATTATTAGAGATATAATCATTGGTTTCTAGTATGTCTAACCAGCCATCTTCATTGGCATCAAAAATGTTCACAGCATGAGTATAGCCTTCAATTAAAATTCCGGCTGGTCTTGAAACATCTGTATAAAATGCATGGCCCAGTTTTTCGTTCCAATCGTTTCTATATAATTTCCCTGAACTAGGGTGTTCTCCATTTAAATTTCTTTTTTTAAAGGTATTGGCGTATTCATCTTTGATGATATGGTTTACAGCAATGTAGAGGTCTAAATCGCCATCATTATCATAGTCAAAAAAATACGACATAGTACTTTGAGTTGTATCCGCTAGTCCATATTCAGCAGCCAAATCTTTAAAAACTGGGCGATTGTTTTTATCCATTCCTTGGTTAACGTATAAAATATTAATGCGTTCGGCCGGACTCCTTTTAGCAGTTGCACTAATATACATGTCTAATTTACCGTCGTTATTAATGTCAATCATTGACACGCCTCTACTCCAAACACCTTTGCCATCTGTGTTAGACGATTTTGTAATGTCTTCAAAAACCATTTTCCCTTTATTCAAAAAGAGTTTATTAGGAACCATATTACCCGTAAAATAAACGTCTAATAATCCGTCATTATTAAAATCGCCTACACCTACACCGCCTCCATTATATACATTGGCAAAGTCGAAAATATTAACAGTATCACTCTCTGAAATATCATTCGAGAAATGGATATTGGTTTGATCGGGTGACAATAAGACAAACTTTCCATTTGTATTTTTACAACTAATTAGTAAGAACAACAAGCAAACAAAAAAAGAGAAACGATAGAAAGAAAGGTTCCGCATCATTTGAAACAGGATTTTAATTAAGGCAGGCTACAATATTAAACAAAATAAAAAGGTAGGACTATGGAAAGTCCTACCTTTTTATAAACAATTATATCATGATCAAACTAAGGTTTAATGAAACCTTTGCCCAAGTCAATTTGTTGTTGAGGAACAGGATAATAATCAGAAGAAGCTGCATAAGTTGGCTTCGGTTTAAGAATTACCTGATAAGGGAATACAGATTCATAGTTATAATATGCATTGATTTCAGTTGTTGAAGTACCCCATCTTACTAAATCAAAAAAGCGATGTCCTTCAAGTCCTAATTCAAGTAACCTTTCTGTACGAACGGCTGTTCTAGCAGCTGCTTGGTTTGCAAAAGCAGTGGTATAAGTTTTTGCATTAATGGTAGTGGTACTTCCAGATAATGGATCAACATTAACAGCAGGAGTGTTAGAAGCCCTTGTACGAACCATATTGATTAAAGTTCGTGCGTTTTCTAATGAACCTACTTCAATTTCTGCTTCAGCAGCCAATAAAATCACGTCAGAAAAACGAATTAAATTCATATTAAGTGCTACACCACCAGTGGCAAACCAAAGAGATGCATCGTGTGTGCTAGCCACTTGAGCTTGACGTATAACTGTTTTCTTAGCAAGGAATGGTCCGCATGAAATATCCCTTTTCCAAGTACTTTTTGCAAAACCCCAGTCATGGAAAGCAACGCCATTTCTACCAATGGTCCAGTCTAGACGTGGATCAAGCGTTCCTGCATATTTGGTATAACCTGCTGCTCCATCTGGTTCAATAACAGCAGTAGTTTGTGGATTGGCTAATGGAAGACCATCCGCATCCGTTTTGAAATTGTTGACAAAGAAATGCGTAGGACAAAAGAAACCTGCTCCACCCATACCACCAGCTGCTGGGGTATTTAAGTTATCGCCCCAGTTTCCGTTTCTACCACCAGCATTGTCATTAGAAGATGTTTGGAAGGCAAATACAGATTCTTTACTGTTATCGAAATCAGTATTAAAGTTGTCTGCAAAGTTAGCATTCAAAGCATATTTTGTGCCTAATGAATTTTTACCATTACTAACTACATCGGTTAATACGGTTTTAGCTGTTGCAAAGTCTTTGGTAAACATTAAGATTTTACCATACAAGGCACCGGCAGTCCATTTATTAATACGACCTATTGCGTCTTGGCTTTCTGCTAAATTTTCGTATGCAAATTTTGCATCGGCTACTATCTGTGGATAAATATCTGTTTGATTGGTTACACCTGCAATGGCACCTGAAGACAAATCAGCGTCAATTTTCTCGTCCAAGTAAGGCACTTTACCGTACATGATTCTGGCTTGAAAATGGTACCATGCTCTTAAGAAACGGGCTTGGCCAGCTAGATTTTTTTGTGAAGTTGCACTAATTCCGGAAACTTTTGCCAAAACTTGTATTACTGTATTAGAACGCTTAACGCCTTCATACAATGCTTTCCACCTGTCGTTGGTAGCACCATTCACAGCAGTAATGTCGTGACGAATAACTGGGGTCATATTCGGACCTTGGTCGCCCGGATCAGAACCTTTATTAGCTTCTCCAGCACCCATACTACCATACAGATAGTTAGAGCCACTAGAACCCCACTCACCACCAAGTCCAAGGCCACCATCGTGACCATCAAGCATGGCATAAGCAGAAAGCAATAATTTATTTACCCCCTTCTCAGAGGCAAGGGTTGCTTCGTCGAGTACACCCTGTGGTGTAACATCAAGGAAACTTTTATTACAAGCATACACACCAATCATAGTTGATGTTGCGAGTAGTAAGTATAAAAATTTATTTTTCATTATGTTATATTTAAATGTGCTTGATTAGTTAGCTTAAAAAGTAATGTTTGCACCGATTAAGAACTGTTGAACTGTTGGATATGCTCCAATATCTACACTAGCAGCGCGATCATCAGCACTTGGTATATCTGGGTTCAATCCTGAGTATTTGGTAATAGTAAACAGGTTTGTTCCTTGAACGTAGATACGTGCTTTTTGTATTTTCACTTTGCTTAATATAGATGCAGGTAAGCTATAACCAATTTGTAAATTCCTTAATCTGAGATAAGAAGCGCTTTCCACATAATAAGAGTTAACTACACCTGAAGTACTGAAACCTGCAGCTGCAATAACTGTTTCTTGAATAGGTGTTTTAGCATTAGGTCTGCTACCATCAGGTAACCAGCTTTCATACAATGCCCTTGTGCTTCTTCCGCCTGGGAAACCACTAGAGAAATCGGTGTACCAACGAGTAAAGCTAAATGCATCTTTACCAGAAACACCATAGAAGAATGCAGAGAAGTCGAATGATTTATATTCTGCACCCAAGTTAAATCCATAAGTAAATTTAGGATTTGGATTTCCAATGATGGTACGATCCTTAGCGTCAATCACTTTATCGCCGTTGATGTCTTCGTATCTAAATCTTCCAGGAGCAGCACCTGCTTGAGTTGGTGCACTTGTTACTTCAGCAGCTGTTTGGAATAGACCGATTACATTGTAACCATAATAGGTATTCATAGCTTGTCCAACAAAGTTACGCGTAGCATTACCACCAATACGATTGGCTTCGTTAGCAGGACTATTGAAGTCGAAGAATTGTTGATCGTCATTGATTGCAAGAATTTTGTTTTTATATGTAGTAAACGTTAATGTGGCATTTAATCGCAGGTCATTGGTGATTTTCATTTTGTGATTGATCATCAAATCAAGACCGCTATTTTCCATACTACCTACGTTTCTAAATGCAGGATTATTGGCTGCAACAGCACCAGAAATGGCTTGTCCAGAAGGATTGTATAATAAGTCTTCTGTCTTTTTCTTGTACCAATCAAGTACCACTTCAGTATTACCATTAAATAAAGTTGCATCAAAACCAATATTAGTTGAAACACTAGACTCCCATTTGCCCAGTGGATTTCCCACAAAGGATAAGAAGAAACCTTCTTGAGGTGCGTTTTGTGTACCGTTAATATCGTACCATGAACTTTGGCGGTTACTACCGAAAGTAGTAAAGGCATTGGTTGCACTAAGTGCTGCTTCATTACCCAATTTACCCCAGCTACCTCTCAATTTCAAGTCGTTGATCCACTTTATGTCTTTCATAAATGACTCATCAGAGATTCTCCAACCTAAAGAGAAAGAAGGGAAAGTACCATATTTATTAGGATCTAAGAATTTAGAAGATCCGTCTCTTCTGATACTTACGGAAGCAAGGTATTTTCCTTGATAAGCATAATCAGCTTTTGCAAAAGTAGAAACGGTAGTACCAGGTGCATATACCACACTACCACCTAAGTTTTGTACAGAACCGTTATTTAAATTAATAAAAGGTTGGTAGTTGTAACTATAAAAATTAGAAGAATTACCAATCATTTGGCGTCCACCACCTCTTTGAGACTCATAACCAACTAAAGCAGCTATACTATGTTCACCAAAGTTATTTTTATAGCTTAGGGTATTGGTCCAAATCCAGTTATTATTTCTGATGAAATTTTCGCTGTAAGTAGTATTTGCAGTATTCTCTGTGTTTTCATATTCTATGAAAGGATATGAAAAAGAGTTGTTGGTATTAATAGATCCACCAAAACTAGTTTTAGCGGTAAAATGTTTAGCAAAATCTATTTCTGCGTACACGTTACCAAAAATGTTCAGATTATTATTGCGGTTATTTCTATTACGATACAATTGAGCAACAGAATTTCTACCATTACCCAAAGTACCAAACCCTGTACCACCAGCAGTACCCGCATAATCTCCATCTCTAATGGTATATAAAGGAACCATAGCAGAAGTTCTGATTCCCTGAGCTATCACAGTACCTTCATTGTTATTAGCTGGAACGTTAGCTTCACTAGAAGCCAATTGTAAATTCTGACCAACTCTAACACCAGGCATTACAGTAAACTCGCTGTTTAAACGAGCGGTATACCTTTTATAAAACTGATATTTAGTGATAGCGTCTTGATTAAAATAGTTTAAACTGAACAAGAACCTGCTAGCATCACCAGCACCGCTCATGGTTAAGTTATGAGTTTGAATAGGTGCATTACGTGTTGCTTCATTATACCAGTTTGTACCGCCTTTGCTTGTTGGAACAATGATATATGGATTGTAACCAGCATCACCCAAACGGCCATAATCCAATTGGTATTTGCTTGGGTCAACGCCAGGATTACCAGCATTGATAGGAACGCCATTGTTTGGTGCTCCAGTATAGTAAATATAATCAGGCAATACAGGTGTAGCGCCATTTCCGAAAATAGATCCAGTAGTTGGAAGTCCGCTATTTTTACGCGCCAAGAAAAGCAAGTTTGCTTCTTCTTGAGCATTTAACAAAGAATAACTTTTCCCAGGATTTTGTGAACCATAATACATATCGTAATTCACGTTCACGCCTTTTTTCTTGCCCTTTTTGGTAGTAACAATAATTACACCATTAGATGCGCGAACTCCATAGATAGATGCAGAAGAAGCATCTTTCAATACTTGCATGCTTTCAATATCATTTGGGTTTAATGCACCAATGCCACCAGCTTGAACTCCGTCAATTACATAAAGTGGACTATTGTTGTTAAAAGAACCCAAACCCCTGATCCTTACAGTAGAAGCAGCACCGGGTACTCCGTTTTGTATAACGGTAACACCAGAAGCCCTACCCTGTAACTGAGACGTTGCATCAGAAGCTGGTTGCGACTTCAAATCAGCTGCGTTAACAACAGTAACTGCACCTGTGATGTCTTTTTTGCGTTGTGCCGAATAACCTGTAACAACAATCTCGTTTAGATTACTGGAGGTTTCAACAAGACTGAAATTAAAATTTGCACCAGCATTTACGGTGCGGTCAATGGTTTCAAAACCTACAAATGAAACACTCAGAACGCTGTTCTCTTTTGCTTTGATAGTAAAGTTTCCTTCAGCATTGGTAGCAGCCGCTACTGTGGATCCTTTAACTGAAACAGTGGCACCTGCAATAGGCTGCCCAGATTTGTTAGTGACTTTTCCAGTAACGGGTTTTTGAGCAAACGCGCTGAAACTGAAAAAAGCTAGGTAAAGCGCAAGAAGCGCACTTCTGGCTAGCAGATTGTTTTTGGTTGGCATAGCAATTTGGTTGTTAGATGATTAACAGATTCAGGACGAATTTAGTGTTATTTGACTCCCATGAAATAGTAAATTTTAACACTTTGTAATTAAATTTTAACCCTATAATGTGTACTATTTACACAATAGTGTTGTTTTTATACATAAAATGTATCAGCATATGTTAAATAAAATACAGTCTCAATAAGGCTTCCAGCAAATTTCAACTCAAACAATTGCGCAAATTTTACCTATGACAAAATATACTAACACTAACAATTGTTAGTGATGTTTTTGGTTAGTTTTAATCAAATTTTAAGGTCGATTTTACGTATTTTACGCAATCGATTGCGGAAATGGGACATATTTTCCTTGTTTTTGAGCAAGCCTAAGAAAAAAAATAGTGAAAAAATAATATTAAAAATTGATTTATAACTTCATATAATAAAAAAAGCCACTCTAAAAAGTGGCTTTTCCAAAAAATAGGGTTCGCTCTTATAAATTCCCCTTTTTGAGTTCTTTTACTGCAAAATCGGCTGCTCTTGCAGTTAATGCCATATAGGTTAAAGATGGGTTCTGACAAGCTGATGAAACCATGCAAGCACCATCGGTTACAAATACATTTTTGGCATCCCACACCTGGTTGTTGGCATTGAGTACAGAAGTTTTGGCATCTTTTCCCATTCTTGCTGTTCCCATTTCATGAATACCATGTCCCATTGCATGACCATTATCCCATGAATTAATTTGCTTAACACCTACTGCTTCAAACATAGCCACCAAATCAGCTTTGATCGCTTTTCGCATTTTTATTTCATTTTCTTTCAGTTCTGCATCCATCATCAGTACGGATAATCCCCATTTGTCTTTTTTATTTTTATCCAGGCTTATTTTATTTTCATGATAGGGTAATATTTCCCCAAATCCTGTTGCCCCAATTCTCCAAGCTCCCGGCTCACTTAGTGATTCTTTAAATGCAGCACCAATATTTAACTCAGCTATATCTCTACTCCAGCCTTGCCTACTGGCGGCTCCTTGGTAACCATAGCCTCTTAAGAAATCTCGTTTGTCGCTTTGTAAATTGGCAAATCGGGGAATATAAAATCCATTCGCCCTTTTTCCACTATAATATTTATCCTCAAAGCCATCTACCATACCCGATGCACCTAAATTATAATGATGGTCCATAACGTTGTGTCCGAGTTCACCACTACTACTACCCAATCCATCCTGCCAAACTTCCGTTGCAGAATTCATTAAAACCCATGCTGAATTCAAAGCAGATGCATTTAAAAAAACAATTTTTGAATGGTAGGTATAGGTCTTATTATTTTCTGCATCCAGCACTTCCACACCAGTCGCTTTTTTTGTATTCTTGTCATATATAATACTTGTCACAATACTCCAGGGCCTTACAGTTAACTTACCTGTTTTCATTGCAGCAGGCAAAGTAGAAGATTGAGTACTAAAATAACCACCAAAGGGACATCCTTCCCAACACCTATTTCTAAACTGGCAAGCAGTTCTACCAGGAATGGCTGCCGTTAAATTGGCAACCCTTCCAATGATCAAATGACGCTCGCTTTGGTATTTGGATTTGATCCTAGCAGCAATATCTTTTTCCACACAATTTAAATCCATGGGAGGCAAAAAATGTCCATCAGGCAAATGCGCTAGCCCTTCTCTGGAACCACTAATCCCAGCAAACTGCTCCACATAATTATACCAAGGAGCCAAGTCTTTATATCGTATCGGCCAATCAATGGCTATTCCATCTTTTGCATTAGCTTCAAAATCCAAATCACTCCATCGATAACTCTGCCTTCCCCATAAAACAGACCTCCCTCCTAGTTGATAGCTCCTCCACCATGTAAATGGCTTTACTTCTGTGTAGGGCGACTCTTCTTCATTAACCCAACAATCCATAACAGCTTCATTCGCAGCCCATCCCCGGTGTATGACCGGATACTTTTTCTTTTGTTCTACAGTAGTACTTCCAGCGTGTTCAAACTGCCAAGGATCCTTATCGGCATTTGCATAGTCTTTGACATGTTGGTAATTGCGCCCCCGTTCTAACATCAACACTTTTAAACCCTTTTCAGTCAACTCTTTTGCAGCCCAACCGCCACTGATACCAGATCCAATTACAATGGCATCATAAGTATTTTGATCAATCGATTTGTTGTTGATATACGCTGAATCTCCTGGCATAGAATGACAATTTAAGTGGAATAAATCTATAACATTCTATTCAATATAATCAGAGATAATTCTAAACCTAATTATTCAAAAACTAACAATCGTTATTGATTTTATGCACATATTCCTAAAGATTGCAGCATTTTTATAAAATATTTTGTCAGTATATTGTATGCGCTAACACCGATGTTATCCCTAGTGAATATTGACAGTAAAATGCTGATGTCTAAAATGATCCGACAAAAACTATTAAGAGAAATTACACAGTTAAGTGAATCTGATTGTTTTACCATTTACAGTCGCGTTAAATCTCATTTCGATTATCCACTACATTATCACGAAGAATTTGAACTAAATTTTATCAAAAATGGGAAGGGGGTTAAAAGAGTGATAGGTGATCATATGGATGATATAGAAGACCTTGAATTGGTTCTAATAGGTTCCAACTTACCACATACTTGGCGAACACATCTTTGCACAAACACCATCATTGAAGAAGTGACCATTCAATTTCACAAAGATTTGTTTAGTGAAAATAGTTTGAAGAAAAATCAAATGAACTTGATTAGAAATTTAATGGAAAAATCTCAAAGAGGGATTTTGTTTTCGCCTGAAATCACCAGACTCCTTTCAGATCGCATTCTAAATCTTGGCAAGAAAAAAGGCTTCGATTCTATTTTAGAATTGATGTCTATACTCAATGAACTTTCTCAGTCGAAGAACATGGTTGTATTGTCTAACAGCACTTTTTCAAACCATGATCAATTAAAATACAATAGTCGACGTATTCAAAAAGTAATGGAACACATCAACTTGCATTTTCAAAAACCCATTTCATTGCACGAAGTAGCCCAACTAACCAATATGGCGGAAGCGGCGTTTAGCAGATTTTTTAAAACAAGAACTGGCTTAACTTTCGTTGAAAGTTTAACGGATATCAGACTTGGACATGCCAATCGACTACTCATTAATTCTACCCATTCCATTTCTGAAATTGCTTACCAGTGTGGATTCAACAATATCTCCAATTTCAATAGAATTTTTAAGAAAAAGAAAGGCTGTTCCCCAAAAGAGTATAGAGAAAGTTATGCAAAAGAAGATAGGGTGTTGATTTGATAATTTCTATTCCAGAAATTTAATTTGCATTTTACATATTCAACACAATTTCCTCCGCCAAACCAAATGAAAGCGTCATACCATTTCCTCCTAATCCATTTAGTATAAAAACCCCTTCCTCCGGTTTAATCAATAGTTCAGTTGCCCCATCAGTTAATTTAGCATAAATCCCGTGCCAGCTTTGCAGTAATTTCCAGTTTTGGGATTTAGCAAAACGATTTAAATAGATTAGGATAAGCTCATTAATTCTTGCCTTATCAAAGGGATCAAAACATTTTCCATATTCATGAGAATCTCCTACAGTAAGTTCCCCTATATTGTTTTGTGATACCATCACATGAATACCATAGTCTAAAAGCTCTGGCATTTCAATTTTATATCGCTCCTTTAAAATATTCAACGAAGGTGCAATTCTAAATGCAGGATAATGAATCAATGATAAGGAACCACACAAAGCTGCACCAATTCGCCAATCTTTTTGCTCAGGCTCAAAACGCATCATTTGTAATTTACATTTAGTCAAAGATGAAGCTGCATAAAAAGTAGGATACAAGGTTTCAAAATCAGGTCCGCTGCAAACAAATACTAGATCGGCCTGAAATACTTGTGAGCCCGACTTAAGCCTACCACCAGCAATTTCAGTAATAGTTGTATTCCAAATAAACTGTACATCATGAGCATTTGATAGATACGAAGGAATTTTGGCAATCGCTTCTCTTGGATCAACAATCATTTCAGTACCACTATATAATCCACCAAACAATCCTTCACTATTTACACCATTAAATTGTTCCCTTACCTTTTCCTTGTCTAACAATTTCACAGGTCTATCTTTGTTATTAAATACTTCGTACAATTCTTGCAATACTACCCATTCATCTTGCCTATGTGCTAAGTGCAAACTACCTACTTCTTCGTACCACAATCCAATACTATTTGCCACCTCCTTCCATATTTGTTTACTACGTATAGCTCTATCATATAAATGGCCTTCGGGCTGACCGATTGGCCAAACCATTCCGAAATTTCGAATAGAAGCACCAACCACTTTGTCGGACCTTTCTATCACCGTTACATGATAATTTTTTAAAGCTAGCGCTCTGGCAGTTGCCAAACCTACAATTCCAGCTCCTACTACAATAGCAGATTTTTTGACCATGTTATTGAATAATTGATT
>JANOYH010000323.1:0-4165 GCA_031428775.1 Bacteroidota bacterium | reverse complement strand
GCGAGTTTTTTGCAATTGAAATATTCTGTATTGATTGGGGTGCCGATTAACTACTTGACTAATTTGGCTTTGTTGGAGTTGATGGATAAATGGTGGGGTACTAAATATTGTATGGGTGGAACAACAGAGAATTGTTTGGATTGCTCGGCTTTTACCCAATTGATGTATCGCGATTTATTTACTTTCGTTTTGCCTAGAACAGCACAAGAGCAATACAACACCAGTGAAATCATTGGAGCAGAGGATTTGAAAGAAGGTGATTTGGTGTTCTTTCATACATCTAGTAGAAACAAAAAAAGTATTAATCACGTAGGCTTTTACCTTCAAAATAATAAGTTCGTACATGCTGCAACTAGCGGCGGGGTGATGATCAGTGATTTAAACGAGCATTATTGGAGTCCAAAGTTCAAAGGTGGTGGAAGGGTTAAACAATAAACTGTGGGAGGATTATTTAATGAACCCCATTTTTTTCTTCAAAGCATTTAACAGTTGAGCTGCATCTGGAGTGAGTTTTCCAAAATAGGTGAACCCTATAAATAAGCTAGAAAATAAAAAGGATCGGAGTAAAATGCCGGACCATCCTTGCACTGATGCCGTACTAACATGAACAAGTGCATAGAAGGCAACGGCAGATAATAATGCCAATATTGTTTTCACATTAAAAGGCTGCATGCCAAATTTTCTTCTTAGAAATTCAAAACGAATGAAATTATACAAAGCATAAGCTGTTAGTTCAGCAAAAGCCGATCCAATGATACCATATTCTTTGATCAGAAAATAGGTAAGGGGTAATCGGAGTGTCAGCAAAATGACCCCACTAAAGAAATCAAAACGCCAAAAATTAGACGTGTTGATGACAATATTATTTAGTCCAGTGCCCGCATCAATAATCCGTACCAAACCCAAAATAAAAACCACGCCCAATCCAGCTTCATAATCTTTTTGGATATTCAATACTTGTAAGGTCTGATAGATATTCAACCAAAGGTTACCAAATATAAATAGTGCCAATAATAACAGGTTGATGCACGAGCGTTGATAAATCCTTTCAATTTCAGTCATGTTTTTGTCTTTCCATGCACGGGATAAGACTCCAGCAGAAACAGACTGAATACTCCGCTGAGGTACTTGTATGAGATTGGCGGCATATTGTGCCACTCCAAATACGGCTACTACTGCTAGCCCTTGAAATTTAGCAATAATAAAACTGTCAATGGTTGCTGCAACTGAAGCAATACAGGTGCCACCAAAAATCAAGGCTTGCATGGAAAGCATTTTATTCTTGAATTTTTTAGTCACCCTACTCACCACTAGTGGAAAGTGTAATTGTTTGCTCCTATATAATACAATGGCTACAATAAAAAAGATAATCAGATATAAGAAGGCAAAAAGTTGAATAAACAATTCAAAGCTGATGATGTTGAAATAGAAGAGTAAAATGAAAAAGAAGGTGAAAATTCTAAGTGCAGTTTCTTTGAGAAAATTCGACAAAACCGTTTTTTGCAAGGCCCAACAAAATCCTTCCATCACCGAAAAAAAGAGCATACCCATAGCAAATGGAAACATCCAATAGTAATAGTCAACAATTAACTTAGAACCTTTGGAATACTGTTTTACAAAGAGTGGATGGAACCACCATCCAGCAAGCATGACCAATATAAATCCAATGAGTGCGGCAAGCATGGCCCATGTCATCAAGTCAATCTCATGTTCTACCAGATTGTCTTTATAAAATGGATAAAATTTATAAATGACAGGGATCACACCTAGGCTGCCAAAGGCATACATGTTTTGAGAAAAGTCGAAAAAGATTCTAGTCAATCCAAATTGTTCAGGCGTAAATGCGCCGTGTACAATTCCAGTTCTTGTATAAAAATATAGGTTTATCGCACCAATAATAAAACCGATATAGACCAATAAGCTGGAAATAATGGTTTGTTTTCGAATGCTTCCCATAGTTCAACTAACTTAATTTGTGGGCAATACTTTCACTTTGATATAATAGTTGAATTCAATTGCGAGTGCAGTAATATCATCGGCCTCGCCAATGTTTATATTTTTTGTTTTCCATTCATTTGCTGTAACGTCTAATTTGATATCCTTTTCTTTAATTTTAAGATATAAGTATTGATCAAATACAGGTTTGAGAGGAAAGCCTGCAAATTGTTCCATCAAGTATTGTATATCCATTGTGGTAATGGTTGCATGATAAAATTGTTCATTGAGTTTGCGAAGCATCATTTTAAATGTGACGTCATTATTTATAGCATTACGGATAGTATGGATCATGTTAGAAGCCTTATAATACATATCGGTTCCTGCTTCGCCACTATTTTGAACACCATAAGTGCCAATAATGGGATATCTATTGGCTATTCGTTTACGAATCCCAAAATTGTATTCATAAGCTGCTTTTTTGCCACTCTGCCATTCGGTAAAAAGGGTTTCAGTATAATTGGTAAATCCTTCATGGATCCACATATCAGTAATGTCTTTAGATGTGATATTGTTACCAAACCATTCGTGACCACTTTCATGAATAATGATAAAGTCCCATTTCAATCCCCATCCGGTTCCTGAAAGGTCTCGACCTAAATAACCATTTTTAAATTTGTTGCCATAGGTTACGGCACTTTGGTGTTCCATGCCTAAATAAGGTACTTCTATAAGTTTGTAGCCATCTTCATAAAAAGGATATTTGCCCAACCAAGATTCAAAACACCGTAACATCTGCTTTGCTTGTTGAAACTGTTCTTTTGCTTCTTTCACGTGATTCGATAATGGGTAGAAATTCAAATCCAACACACCAGCTTCTCCATAAAAGGTGTCTGAAAAATGTTCATACTTGCCAATATTCATGGACAAGCTATAATTGTTGATTGGACTTTTAACCTCCCATTTCCAAGTTTTGGTATGTAAAGTTTCATTGGGTAAAACTGAAACGAGTCGACCATTTGAAACATCCATCAATGTATCTGGAGTGGTAATGGAAATAGTTGCTCCATTATTTGGCTCATCCTGCTGATGGTCTTTGCAAGGCCACCACACACTTGCACCTAAACCCTGACAAGAAGTGCTCACGAATACATTTCCAAGGCCGTCTTTTGTCCAAGTAACCCCTCCATCCCAAGGTGGATTTTTGGCTTCTCTTGGTTTGCCGTGATAGTACACCCTCACGGTATGCGTACTTCCTTGTTTGATGCTTTTTTTGAAGCTGACCAAAGCCATATTGCTATCTCGAACAAAGCGTAGGGACTCTTTACCATTTAAAAAGATGCTATCTATGAGGAGGGGTTGTTGTAAGTCGACCTGCATCTTATCGCCATTTTTACTGGCTTTAAATTGAATGTCAACATATCCTGTAATTGTTTTGTCTGTAATGTTGGGCGTAACGTTTAAATCATAGTGCAATAAATCCCACCAAGCCCTTTCTGGTGTAATAGAGCCACGAAGGGTATCAGCCCTCGTAAATGATTTTGCCTCAACGTTGGTTTGGGCAAAACTGCATAAAAAGCTAATGTTCAAACAGAGAATTAGTAAGAGCAACCTTAAAATCATGCCATAAAAATAAGCGATTGCCCCATTCTATGTGGAATGTTTCTTCAGCGTTATTGATCAATGCTTCTATTTATTGTTTCTTTAGTTTGTCTTTAAACACTTTTTCGAATTTCTCCAGTTTTGGTTGAATCACAAATCTGCAGTAGCCTTGGTTTTGGTTGTCGTTGTAATAATTTTGGTGATAATTCTCAGCAGGGTAGAAGTTGGTAAAGGGTTCAATACCCGTTACAATAGGCTTAGACCAAGCACCAGATTTATCTAGGGCTTTTTTATAAGCTTCTGCTTTGTCTTTTTCTGCATTATTCGTATAAAAAATCACACTTCTGTATTGAGGGCCTTGGTCGTTTCCTTGTTGATCGATAGTGGTAGGGTCGTGCGTTTTCCAAAACACTTCTAATAGATCTGTAAAAGTAATAAGTTTAGGATCAAAAATCACTTGACAAACTTCAGCATGCCCTGTTGTTCCTTTACATACTTCATAATAAGTAGGATCTTTGGTTTTACCTCCTGAATATCCCGATGCAACAGAACTAACTCCTTCTAATTGATCAAAGAACGCTTCCGTACACCAAAAGCACCCTGATCCAAATGTTGCAGTGTCATTTGC
>JANOYH010000322.1:0-15010 GCA_031428775.1 Bacteroidota bacterium | reverse complement strand
TGCTTACAGCCATGCCAATGCGTTCAAACCACCTGATCTTCTTATTGCCATTCGAACTATCGCCATTCGCATTATAATACATCAGAAAAGAATAGCCTAGGGTCTTTTCTTTGTCCCATATAATCGAGCTTTTGTATTCTTTTTTATTTTCCCACCAACGCGTGTCTTTATCGTGTGATGTTAATACAGGATTCGATAAATAGTTCCATTCTTTTGCCAGGCTTGCAGCATTTTTTGTATATGCAATTCCAATGGCTAATTCGCCTGCTTCATAGCCTTTTACATTGCCACCGATATAACTCATCCAATACTGTTGATTGTATTTTTGAAGGTGATAAGTTCCGCCCCATTCTTCATCCTGCAATGCCATATAGCCTCCCTTTTGATGCGCGTCCCACCTGGTAGTATCCGCAGAACTACTCATTATTTTTCCTTTGGGATTCCAATTTAACAGATCGACGCTTTCTGCCAAATAAGTTTCATATCCTTTTCCATCAAACAATAAATAACTCATATACCATTTGTTGCCCTCTCTAAAAACAGTAGGGCAATCTATTTTTTTATCATTTGATTCTGGCACAATCACCATACCATATTTATAAGGAGTTTTTATTTCTTGATAAACTATCTCCATTACGCTATCAGCAACAACCCATTTTTTTGTTTGGGCAATCGTTGCTTTTTTAACTTTGAAAAAATAAGTTCCAGAACCAATTTCAAAAACAGTTTGTCCTTCTACTTTTTTAATAAGTTTAAGTTGACTATTATTTTCATAGGGTTTTCCTGATTCTGTAATCACAGCATTTACATTTGTAGGAAGATAAACTAGTGCCTTTGTATTAACTGGAATCTTTACTTGCAATGTAAACCCGTCTTTTTTATTCCACTCACTACTTATCAATCCATAAGCTGATTGATAATTGGCTTTTGCAGATGTTAGGTTGCCCACTACCTGCGGATGAATGACTATTTTATCATAAGCAATCGCATCTGCGGCTGCATAAATTCCTGCAACGCCTTCATAGAACCATTCCATTAAATGACCCAGCATAAAATGATTGTTCGAGACAACAGGCAATGCCTGCCAACTTTCTGTTAATGCTGTTGCACCATGTGCTAATTGAAAACCATAACCTGGTACATCAGAACGATTATTCATTTTAAAAATCACATCACTCCTACCTTCTTGATTCAATACTTTTAATAAGTATCGATATCCAATGTCGCCAGCAGTTAATGCATAATTACGCGCTTTGAGGTCGACTAGCAAATTATTGACTACTGCTTTCCTGTTTTGTACTTCAACGAGATCCATATACAAAGCCATTGCATTGGCTGTTTGACTACCTGTTCCGTATTGTTTTGTATTGGTATTAAAAAAACGCTTGTTGAAAGCATCCTTCACCAATTTTCCTTGATCACTATACGCATTTGCATCAGTAGTTTTTTGTAACAAATTGGCTATCTGAGATAAGATAGTGAGGTCGTGATAATAGATAGCAGTAGCCGTGACGCCTGCAGGAGTAAGTTGTGCAAAGCCTGGTTTATCAGGACCAAGATCATACCAATCACCCAAGCCTTGTAATAGAATATGATTGACCGCTTGCTTATCTAAATATTGGATATAGCGTTGCATCATTCCGTAACTATCTTCTAGTGTTTGTTTATCGCCATACCATTGATACAAATACCATGGTAACAGAATACCATTACTACCCCATTCTGGTGAGTCTCTAAAACCTCCGTCAAAGACCACATACTCTGGAGCAATATCAGGAATCAATCCTTCAGCTGTTTGAGCCATTTGCATATCCTTGATAATTTTTCTACAAAGGCTTGCGATATCATATTCATATTTAACTGAAGACCCAACCAAATGAGCTTCTTCTAACCAACCCAATTTTTCTCGATGCGGACAATCTGTGAAAACACTGACCATATTGCTTTTGATGGCCCAATCAATTAATTTATTTGTTTGATTGAATAGTTCATTTGAACATTCAAAATTACCCACAGATTTTGCAGCATTTCGAATATGCAATGCTTTCACAGACAAGACCACTGGCTTATTTGAAAGATTTTTATTGGTTTTAACAACAGCTCCTTGAATTTGTATATATCGAAATCCGTAGTAAGTAAATTTAGGTTGCCATGTTTCTGCTTGACCGCCTTTTAATATGTATAAATAGTAACTCGGACTACCCGTTGCTTTCTGATTTACCGTTCCGTCTTCATTAATTAATTCTCCCGTAATAATTTTAATGGTATCGCCCTTTTTCCCTTGAATAGTAATTTTTGGAATGCCACTCATATTCTGTGCAACGTCATACATGAGATTGTTCTCATTAATTTGTCTGAAATTCACAGGTGATAATTCTTGCATGACTTTAACGGGTTCAGCCATTTGAGCATTGAGTTCCGGACCATCAGTCAAAATTGCATTCTTCCAATATTTGTCGTTATAACCCTTATTATCCCATCCTTTATTTTCAAGACTAGCATCATAATCTTCTCCACCATAAATGCTACTAAAAATGGTGGGGGATGGAGCAACTTTCCAACTATCATCTGTAATAATATTGGATTCTGTGCCATCTGAATATTGGATCACCAGTCTACAAATCATTTTCGGATAGCCATAAGCACCCGTAAGTTTTCGATACCGCTCTCTCGGTTGATAAAAAAATCCGTTCCCCAATTGAACACCAATACAGTTCTCGCCTTTTGCAATTGTATTTGTCAAATCAAATCCTACGTACAATGCGTGTTTGGAATATTGTGTCCATCCGGGGTCTAAGAAATGGTCGCCTATTTTATTTCCGTTCAAACTCATTTCAAAATGACCAAGGCCTGATATAAAAAGGGTGGCTAGTTTGATCGACTTGTTGACATTAAATGATTTTCTTAATAGAGGTAGAATGTCTTTACCAGGACCTAATGCTTTTTTACCATTTCCGTGAAATGCAGGAATAATTTTGGAAGAGTCGGCAAGTGTTTCATAACCAATCCAATGGGCTTGCTTCCAGTCCGATTGCTTTAACAATCCCATTTGCCAATATGCAATTTCACTCCATTGAGTAGTATTTCCTTTATTGTCAGATACTTTTACTTTCCAGAAATATTTTTTAGCCGGCTCCAATGCTTTGCCTGCAAATAATACTTGAATGGAAGTTTTACTATTCACTATGCCCGAATTCCAAATATTTCCTTGATTTTTCACTAGCAACAAACTATCATCTGAAACTAGAATCTGATAGTTTGTTTGCAGCACATTTCTTTCAGTGCTTTGTAATAACCAACTAAGCCGTGGATTAGATTGATCAATAGCAATTGGATTCTTTCGATATTCACAAAGCAGATTGCTAATCTTCAATTTCTGAGCTAATCCTTGAAGGATACAGACAGAAGCAAGAAAACAAAATAATCCTTTTTTCATATTCACAATTATTGAACATCCACACCAGAGATGAATATCCCTATGGCGTTGGTTGCATCTATTTTAATTTTATTATTTCCCGCGTTGATCATGGTTCCTGTGTTGGTAGTAATATAATTCCACTTACCTGCAATGCTAGTTGTGTATCGCAATGTTTCAGCCTTTAATACAGTGCCATCCATTGCCTTAAAACGCATTTGTAGCGTACCATTTTTGCCTGTGGTGTTGGCATATTTAAAGGTCAAAGAATACATATCACCTACCCCAGTTTGTTTTTCCATTTCTAACTGAGTATTCATGGATTGAACTAACAACGCTTTTTTTTTATCTTGCTGCAGGAACCATTGCAAGCTTTGAAAACTACTATCCGTAGCTATACTAATCCAATCTTTGTTGAGTGAAATTTCTTGTCTTGATACCCTATCATTCTGCAATTGTAAATCAGCATTGAAAAGATATTTCTTTCCTTTTTCTGTTTTAAATACGATGCGTTTTTTCCCATATCTCAGTTCGCAATCGGCGCCTGCTTTAGAATAAACCAACAACTTTTTCAATTTAGTATTTTCCCAAACTAATTCTAATTCAAAGCCACCTCTAGCCATCAAACCTTTTACCATACCTGTTTGCAAATCCTTCGGTAGTGCTGGAAAAATGTCTATATAACCCATATGACTTTGTACAAGCATTTCAGCAAAACCTGCAGCGCCTCCAAAATTTCCATCAATTTGAAAAGGGGGATGCGCGTCAAACAAGTTCTTATATACTCCGCTTTTTTCTACTACACTATTTTCGTCTTCTGCATTACTCAATAATCTTTGTGCCAACAACATGGCGTGTTCACCATCTTTAAATCTAGCCCAAAGATTTGTTTTCCAAGCCAAACTCCATCCTGTTGCGTCATCGCCACGATAGAGCAACGACTGCTTTGCAGCCCGCATCATTGTTGGGTCTTCCCATGTAATATCAGTGCCTGGAAACACAGCCCATAAATGAGACACATGGCGGTGTTTGTTAGCAGTATCATCAACATCTTTTAACCATTCTTGCAATTGCCCATATTGACCAATTTTATTAGGCGCAATTTGTTTGTATTGTTTATTCAACAATTGTTGAAGCCCTTGATCTACCTGTAATATTTTTGCGGCACTGATGGTGTTTTTATAGAGCTCGCGGATTATTTGGTGATCCATTGTAGGGCCTAAAACCAATCCCCCTTGCTCAGGTGAATTAGATGGTCCACTAATCAGGTAGCCGGTGGATGGATCTAGAATTAAATATTTAGTAAAAAACGCTGCGGCTGATTTCATAATTGGATAGTTCGCCCTCAAAAAAGTAGTATCCATGGTAAACAAATAGTGCTCCCAGATATGCTTACCCAACCATGCGCCGCCAGTAACCCAAATACCATGATTGGCTGCATTAATAGGCGCCGTGCCCCTCCATAAATCGGTGTTATGGTGCAGAACCCATCCGTCAATACCATAGTGTTCTTTAGCCGTTTTTTTACCAGAAACACTCAATTCTTTGATGGCATTAAACAATGGTACAGTGCTTTCAGAAAGGTTCAACAATTCAGAAGGCCAGTAATTCATTTGAAGGTTGATATTGCTCGTGTATTTGCTTCCCCATGGCGGTGTAAGCAAATTATTCCAAATGCCCTGAAGGTTTGCTGGTTGCTTAGCATTACCCATGGAAGACGCAATCAATAAATAGCGACCGTATTGCATGTAGAGGGCTAGAAAATTGGGATCGGTCTTCGGACTAAACGTTTTTATTCTTACATCAGTAGGAAGGTTCATTTGATCAGCCCCGAACTGCACAGAAAAACGATTGAATTTTTCTTGATAATTTTTGAGATGCGACAACAAAACTTGTTGATAAGAAATGTTATTGATCGCTTGCAATCTTTTTTTGCAAATCAATTCAGGATCTGCAGAAATGTCTTGGAAATTTTTATAATTGGTTGCTGCAATTAGATAAAAATCGGCGCTATCTACATTGGATAATTTCAATTGGTTATTGATGACTTCAACAGTACCATTTTTCGCATTCACGTGCAAATAACTTACACCGCGCAATGCTCCATTTGCGACTTGAACATACAGTGCAATTGTATGATTGTCTATTTTTTTAACTTTCCAATTTCGATGGATTGCTTTTAGAGAAGCCGTTAAATTAATCTTACCTGATTTGTTGGCGGTAAAATGATTGACAATTACGTTTTGGTTTACACTAGCAAAATAAGTTCTCGAAAACCGCGTACCTGCTGATGTAAAAATAGTACGCGCAATCGCTGTAGAAATGTCAAGTTGGCGATGATAATCAGTAGTAGTTGAAGGTTGATTCATTGAAAAATAAACGTCTCCAAATGGTTGATAGCTAGCTTGATATTGAGGAAAAGCGGGTGGAGAATCATTTTGAATTGTATATTTCCAATTTGTAGAAAGTTCAATACCCGTCTCTGGATCTTTTTTTGCGTCGTACAAAACAAAAATTTTTCTTGCTTCTTTAATACCAATAAAGCCGCCTTTATCATAGTAATTGATCACTTGAATGGCAATTGTATTATCACCTTCATGCAGAACGGAAGCATCAATGATATAAGACCTTTTAGTACTAATCCCTTCATTAGAACCCACCAATTTTCCATTGATATATGTATAATCAAGGTCTCTGATTCTGCCCAAATCTAATTTCATTTTTATACCCACCATTGACTTCGGCAAAATGAAATGCGTTCTGAACCAGACTGATCCATCCAAAGCTTCCCTGCCATCAGTTTCCCAACCGTTGATGGTAGGTAATTGCATTTTCATCCAATTGCCTTCATTCAGTGCTTCCGCAGCATTACTTGTATCCTTTCTAACTTTTGTAAGCCAAGCTTTTTTTTGACTAGCATAGAAATTTTCATCCACATCCTTCAACCCCATAAAATGTTTTTCAGCCAAAGAATCTGCTGTTTTTTGTTTCCCCTCTGCCAAAAGTTTTCTAATGATAGGAAGCCATTCCGCTGCTCCATTTCTCTGATAATCTCTAGGCCTTCCTGTCCATAAACTTGATTCATTGAATTGCAAATGCTCTTCTTGAACAGTACCATAAATCATTGCACCTATACTTCCATTACCAATGGGTAGTGCATCCGTCCATTTCTGGGCAGGTTGTTCATACCAT
This sequence comes from Bacteroidota bacterium, assembly GCA_031428775.1. Classification (GTDB taxonomy): domain Bacteria; phylum Bacteroidota; class Bacteroidia; order Chitinophagales; family Chitinophagaceae; genus Sediminibacterium. The sequence goes on along the minus strand of JANOYH010000322.1, from coordinate 8,403 downwards.
AATTTCCAAGGATTTTGTGCATGTATTGTAGTGACACTGAAAAATATCAGCGCTACTAACCAAATTGAACTTTGTACGAAAAATCTACGAAGTATGGATAACATAATATGCAAATTTTACTCCTATTCTATAATGAGGTCTTCTATTGTAGTTGCTTCTTTTACCAAAAGCGTTACCGATTTATCAAAATTGTTTCCTCGAATGGTTATTTGTTTGTTCTCATTTCCATTCAACTGAAGGAATACCGATTTTTCTCTGATGGTAGAGGAATGTAGAAATGCGTGGTCTAGTTTTTCAAATAACACAACTGGACTTCCCCCCATAGGCAAGTTTGCTCTCAAGCCATCAATTTCTAACCCACTTACGTTGATTCCTTTAATAGCTGGGCCATTTTTTGCAAAGATAGACACTTGGTGAAATTCAATATTTTTTGCTTGTTGAATCACAAACCCGGTTTCAGCTTCAATTTGAATATCGTTAAAACTAATTCCTTCAATGGGCATTTCATCCAAACCATTGATATATCCTGCTGCTTTTGAAGTAACCGTAATATTGCTAAAATGTATATTGCGGAAACGAGGTGTTCTTTCTGTAACGGGTTCTAATTTTGATCTTGTGTATTGCATATCCAATAGAAAAGCATTTTCTCGAATATTTTTCATGACCACATTACTCACGCGAATATCTTCCACTACTCCACCTCTACCCCTTGCTGTTTTGATTCTAATTCCACGATCAGTACCATCAAAAATGCAATTAGAAATACTGATCCTTCTAACGTCACCACTCATTTCACTTCCAATTACAACACCACCATGTCCAGATAGCATGGTGCAATTAGTAATCGTATAATCTTCTGCAGGCATATTTTTAGTACGGCCTGGAATATCTTTACCTGACTTAATTGTAATGCAATCATCGCCTACTGAAATATGACAATCTGAAATGTGCACATATTTGCAAGATTCTGGATTAATACCATCTGTATTAGGAGATTTCGGATTGATAATGGTTACACCATGTACAGTTACATTTTCACAAAATTCAGGGTTCACTGTCCAGAACGGAGAATTCACAATTTTGATTCCATCTATCTGCACGTTTTTACAATACATAGGTTGAATAAAAGGGGGACGAAGAAATCCTCTTTTCATCTGTGCTGGATCATCAGGAAGCAAAATATTTTTGTTCAAAGAATCAAATAAAATTTGCCACTTAGACCTTGCTTGATCTTTTTTATATCCTTCCACAAAATCCCACCATTTTTTACCGTGACCATTGATTAAGCCCCTTCCTTTGATCGCAATATTCTCTGCTTTATAGGCATAGAATAATGGAGAGAAACTCATCACATCAACTCCTTCATAACGAGATTCCACCATGGGTAAGTAGTCATCAAAACTATCGCTGAAATGCAATTCTGCTCCTGCATCAATAAAGATGGTGATATTACTTTTGAGGTGAATGGCACCCGTTAAATATTTGCCCGCAGGAAAATAAACGGTTCCACCACCCGCTTTTGAAGCAGCTTCTATCGCTTTTGCAATAGACTTTGTTGCCAATGCAGAACTGTCATTTTTAGCACCATACTTCAACACATTATAGTACTGTTGCGCATGAATGTTTGACAATAAAAAAAGCAAACAACTAGTAACCAAGCATTGCAAAATGTATTTTTTCATTTGTAGGTTTTATTCAAATAACCAATCAATTTCTCTTTTCTTTCCTTTTTCTGTTATGCCCGCATCAAAGGCATGGAACAGGTGCTGACTACTTACAAAGCCCAAAACTAAGCATGCACCTTTAGGCAACACTAAAGTATTATTACCAGCCTTAAAATCGTATGCATGTATATTCACTAGAGGCATACCAGGCATATAAATTGCATTGGCAATTTTTATTTCCGCTTGGCCTTGGTCATTAGCACTAGCATCTGTTTCTAATTCCGGTTTCATTAAAAAGGCAGGATCTTTTTTATTGAAGAAACCTACCAATACTTTTACCGGCTCATTATTAGTAAAATGTATTGTTGTACCAATCGCTTGTTGTTCTTTAAAGTTCATTCTGATTGCCTTCAATCCTTTCAATTCAGTGGTCAAATATTTATATACCAAACCGGTATCTGAAAATCCAGCTAAATTACTATCTATGAAATACGTTTCATAGATTTTGCCTGTAATGCTGACTGGCATATCGACAAGTTGTTGTTTATCTTTCTCAACATTTGAAGGCTGGTATTTTAAAGAATCGAGTTTATGCAAGAATGTTTTATATTCTTGTTCAAACGGCACTAATACTTCTTTCCAAGTTTTAAAAGTTCCATCCACGCCACGCATAGGAATTTTTCTTTGCTTGGTCTGCATACTATTGGCATAGAGATAACTTTCATTGGTCAGAATAGCTAATTGCCTATACGCTTTCAAACTACTATCTAAATATGGAACAGCTTTGTCTAAATCGACTACCGAATTAGAATACTTATATCTTAAAATAAAAAGCGCCGCTTGGGCTTTATACGCGTAGTGATTCGCTAATAATTGATAACAGTAAATATCGTTTTTGATTCTATTAAATTCTGCTGATTTCTCAGTAATCGAATTGGTTGCTTTGTCAATAGCAATCACGGCAGCATTACCATGTGCTTGAACTTCTCGAATAATTTGAATAGGCGTTTCTCCAATATGTTTTTCTTTTTCCCAATCCTTCTCTGCGTATTCAATTAATTTTTCACCTTCCGGACTTTCAGAGTCGTATAACAAATCAAACAAACCAAATCGATACGGATTGATCAATTGCGTCATTAACATGCCCAAACTAAGTGTTTGTCGATTACCATCTGTGATACCAAATCGCCTTAAAAGTTTAGGGGCTATCTCTCCTGATTGTTGGTAAGCTTCTAATATATCAGATCCCGTTTGATTGCTACAGGCAAAATGATTGGCAATTTGATTTGACCAATATACTTGCTCCTTCACACTATCTCTAGTTGATTTCCAAGAATACCTACTCCATGATTTATACCAGATCCAATCACGTTCAACCTGCAACAAACGCGGAGAAGTTTTATCGGCCGTATAAGGCCAATCCCAATAAGATGCTTGCGGATATAAGTGTAATCCATTGGCTTCATAAATACTATGCATTGCGGCAACCGATTTTTGTATAAAATTGGTAGCCGCATATCTAAAGGGTTCTAGATTGGCAAGGATGTGTACGTTTTCAATTTGTACTGAACCAGATCTACTGAGTGTTCTATGCAAATCAGCCCATGCACCTCGAGGTTCATAAGTAGTGAGTGCTTCGCCATTGAATTTGGCTTCTGTAAATAAATTTCCATACAAGGGTTTGGCAGCTTTGATTACAGCAGGAGCATCAGTATCATGCGCTCTCAACACAATTGGAGGTTCCTCTGTTTTTCCCAATGCTTTTAACCCGTCTTTTACGCCGGGGATAATGGTCTTGGTAAACCATTCAATATCGTCATTACCTACACCTTCCATCGCTTCACCCAGTGCAACCATTAAACCCACATTGGGATATTTTTCAACAAATGCTGCAATGGATTTGCGCGTATAGTCCGCTATCAAAGGAACAATGGGCCTATTCCGATCCTGTGTTTTTATGTGGTGGTATTCTGCAAAAGGTTTTGAAACTAGGATATTATAAAACATTTGAATAACCCAGATCCCACGCTTGTCTGCCTCTTTTGTAAGGAAGCGAAAAATTTCTTCGTTTTTTTTGAAAGTAGCACTATCTACTTCTACTGCATAAGGATAGTCTTTCAATTGAACCAAAGAAGCGAAGGGATGTCCATTCCACAAATACAATGAGTTCAAACGATTCTCAACCATTGAATCGAGGTATTGAATCCAAAGCCTTTTATCATAGAACCAAGGGAAAGTTTCGGGTGTATAGGGATATTCATAGACTTCTCTACCTGGCAAATAATCTGTTTTCTGTAATCCTATACAAGTGCCTCGTAGCAACATTTCCGGCGCGTCTTGTAAGGAAATACTATCCGGAAAATGTTTGTTTTTATTGATGAGTTCTCCTAATTCCAAACAGCCATACAAAATGCCTGAAGCATCGATGGCTGTGATATGGTATCCATTTTTCTTAGACCCAAATATTTTGTATCCTTCTTTTTTGTCTGCTCCTTTTTCTTGAATAGACACTTGAACAAATGCCTGATTAGCTAATTTTACTATTTGCTTAGACTGTTTAACGTCAAACCGATTATTCGTTAAAATTTTTGTCAATTGTTGCAAACCAAATTGTACACGCGGAGAAGAATCGGTACCTACTAAAATGATTTTTTGTTGCACTTTTTTTTGCGCATGAGTCACAGAAAAAAAGCATAAGAAAAATGCCAAAAAATAAATGAATGCAAAAAGCTTTTTCATAATATTCTTGGGGATTAGTTGATATCGGTTAATTTGATACTGCCTCTTTCACTACTTAAATAGGCGGCTTCTACACAAGCCATTGTTTTCAGTGCGTCTGCTACGCTGTTATTCGGACTTTCAATCTTCCCTTCCGCACATAACATCACTTCTTTCATGGTACCTATAAATGCGTGCGGAAACCATCCGCCTTCCATTGTTAATTCTTTCCATTCAGGCGTTTTTCCATCTTCAATGACAACCCATTCAAACTTATCTGGAACGCCTCGAGGATAATCAATCAGCACACCCATATTAATTTTGATAGCGCCTTTGGTGCCTTCAAACTTGATATAAGATTGTTGGTTGTGAAAACCATATTGGTGACAGTGATTGGTGAGAATATTTGCCCGAATACTATCTCCATAATCCATGATAATATTGGTTCGTACGGATGACAATTCTTCCATTGATGGGTGTTTCACCGTCTTAGCATACATCCCTTCAGGGTCTCCTAAAAATGAACGGAATAAATCAATATAATGGATGCTATGGTATAAGATTTCAATCCTGGGTTTGCCGTGAAGAAAGGTCCATAAATGCCAAGGTGTAAAAACATTCACGAGTACTTCTATATCATACAACTTACCAATGTCGCCATTTTCAATAATGGATCGAGCCGCTGTAATAAATGGTGCATAGCGCAATTGAAAATTCATTCCTGCTTTCAATCCTTTCCTTTTGGTGCATGCTACAATTTCTAACGCCTCTTTATAATTGGTGCCCATTGGTTTTTGAATCAATACAGATACTCCATCTGGCAATTGTTCCAATACCCCTATAATTTCTGAAGCAGGAACTGCAATATCATAAATAGCAGTAGGATGAGAAGCTATCATTTCAGCCAGTGTACAATACTGATTAGGAATGCCAAATTTTTCAGCGAGTGCTTTTGATTTTTCAGGCTGCATATCATAGATGGCAATTACAGTATACCCTGCTATTTGATAAGCGGGCAAGTGTGCATCGTTTACAATACCACCGGCCCCAATCATACAAATCGCAATATTTTTATCTGGCAAAAGCATCTGATATTCTACTTTAATTAAGTCCCCCTAAATAGTTCCCGTAAGTTAATATTAAAACAGCAGCAATCAGTACCCCTAGCGCTAACATGAGTACACGCAAGGTTCCTTTACTGCACGATTTCCACTCTTTTAACAATAGCCCCGCAATGGAACTAAATAATACCAGCATAATCATATGTATGGCCCAGCTTGAAAATTGATATTCCCCCAAACGCACATGACCTAGTCCGTAGAAAAAAAACTGACCATACCAGAGCACTCCAGTAATCGCTGACATCAGAAAATTCAGTGCTAGTTTTCTATCTGCACTGCTTTGAAAATATTCAGTGAATGTTTTTTCTTTAATATGCAAATAGGTGCAGTAAATCAAGGTGCTCAAAAATGCACCTGTATTTGAAAATACATAAATGACATTCTGTTTGTAATCACCTGCTCCATATTGTTCTGCCACATCTGCTATCGGCGTTCCTGCATTGAGAGAAAATCCATAAAAGGCCGAAAGTATTCCTGCTAATAAACAAAGGGGTAAGCCCTTCGCGAGTGAAAAATTCATCTTTGCAGTTGCTGTTAAGTTTAATTCTTTTTTTCTTCCGGCAAGTCCACATATCGCAATCCCCAGTGCACCCATTGCAACGCCTGAAAATATATATCCAATTCCATTTGTTTGAAGCAAGCTGCTAAATGTTCCATTAATAATTGGTGGCACAATTGTACCCAAAATGCATGAAATACCAACCGCAATTGCATAGGTCAATGAAATGCCCACATGTTTGATAGCCATCCCAAATGCTGTGCCTCCAATACCATACAGCATTCCAAGAAAAAAAGATTGCCAAATTGCACTACTAGGTGCATTTGTTATAACAGTCCCCAATGATGGAATCGTAAGCCATGCAATGAAGATGGGCATGATCAACCAACACACAGCAGCTTGTGCAAGCCAATAAGATTGCCAAGACCAGCCCTTTACTTTTTTCTGTGGAACATAACATAATGATGCGCTTGAAGCACCCACTGCATGAAAAAAGATACCATTTGCTAATTGCATGATGTAGTGGGAGGATTCAATTGATAAAATATTTTGGCATTGGTAGCATAAATTTTTTCTGCCTCATCTTCACCTAACAAATGTTCGATTGCTTCTTGATAAATTTTCCAAGTTCGGCTATAAGAACCTGCTAATAATGATACAGGCCAGTCGCCTCCACAAAAACATCGATCCGTTCCAAAATGGGTTAGTACGAATTCAATATAGGGCAATAGGTCTTCCTTTGTATAGTTTGCATTTGAAGCAGTTGTACCTAGACCAGAAATTTTTGCATAAAATGCAGGATGTTCTGCAGCTACTTTCATTAGCTCGCCCCATTTCCCAAATTTTTCTTTTTGTTGAATGGGTGGCTGATTCAAATGGTCAAAAACCATTTTCAATTCAGGCAATTTCTCTGCAACCTGTAATGCAGTTTCTATATGTGCTGTTTTGATTCCTACCAGATCAAAAGGAAGTTTTTTTTCTGAAAGAAATTGCAAGCTTTCTAATACATGTTCTTGCATTAACCAATCTGTTTTGGGTTCGTCATGAATTTGGTGTCGAACAGCTTTGAAATATGGATTCAAAGCATATTTTTCATTCCAGCTTTTTTGTGTGGCGGAAGGATCCATCAATGGTAACCAACCTACCACAGCTTTGATCCATTCAGTTTTTTCTGCAACAGCTAGCATGCAATCAGTGTCTTCAAAATTTCCTGCTGCTTGAACTAATATACCACCTGTAACAGCCGTTAATTGTCTTTCTTTTTCCAAATTCTCAAGCTGATACGTTTGATGTAGAATGCTAACATCATTTTCTAACCAAGGATAGCTGGCCTTATCTAGGTTCCATATATGAACATGTGTGTCTATCAATTCAACTGGCATGATACTATCCTCTAAAATGTTTCAATGGTTACTAATTCAGAAATGTCCTTGATATGAAACTGCTTTTCAATCTCTTTGTTATGTTCTCCCAAAATGGGTGCCCCTATATCTGACAACATATATTCGCCATCAACTTTAATGGGGCATCTTGTTGTTGAAACAGAAACGCCTTTACTAGTCTTAACTACAATTTCCATATTCAGTTCCTGATATCCTTCTTCTTGCATGAGCATTTGATAGTCTAACACTTTTGCACACCAGATATCTGATGGCTCTAAAACAGACAACCAACTATCCGTAGTTTGTGCTGTCAAGTGTTCTGCTAAAATTAGCTTTATTTCATCTCTTCTACTAAACCATTCATTTGAATCAACAAATTCCATCAAACTAGGGCAATCCAATAATTTTGATAGCGTAATAATATTTCCCATGGCCAGAGCTAAATGCCCGTCTTTAGTAGCATAGATCCCATAAGGAGCCGATACATAAGCATGACCACCATTTACTGTTGATCTCAAAGGCAATTGTCTTCCATCATTATAAAAACAAGTAATTACTTCAAATTGAAAATCGAGAATACTTTCAAACATACTCACTTGAACCAATGCGCCTTCTCCAGTTAGTCCGCGATTGTACAATGTGGCCAGAATGCCTTGTGCAATATGTGTTCCAGCCAAGATATCTACTACTGCAACGCCCATGGGTGTGGGGTTTTCAGAATGACTATTACTCAACCAGGTTAGACCTGTTGCTGCTTGTAAGAGTAAGTCTTGTCCGGGTAAATCCCTCCACGGACCTTCATTGCCATATCCACTGATTTCTGCATAAATAATTTGTGGATTGATCAATTTAACTGACTCATAGTCTAGGCCAAGTCTTTGCATGACACCGGGACGAAAATTGTGCAGCATTACGTCCGCTTTTTCAAGTATTTGTTTTACTTTTTCTAAGTCCGATGCAATTTTTAAATCCGCCGTATAGCTTTGTTTATTTCTGTTGATTGCATGAAAAATACTTGA
>JANOYH010000321.1:0-20998 GCA_031428775.1 Bacteroidota bacterium | reverse complement strand
AAATTGTTCAGAATCTGCACTTTGGGAAAATCGAGGTGATGCCTGTTTGGAAAAGGACGCCCTATTCGGATAGCCGCTTGTACACTATCGGCATCGTTGATGATGGAATATTTTTTTGTACTTGCGCGAACTTGTGGAATCTCTTTAAGCGGAAAATTTTGTTGATTAAATGGAAGATGTCCTAATGTTTGATTCAACAACACTTCAATATCCTTAGGAAATTTTCCCGCAACAAAAACTAAGCACTTTCCTTGGGTATAATATTGTTTGTAAAAATCTGTCAGGTCTTGCTGTTGCAAACTATTGAAATCAGCAGCAGAAGTATATTTGCCATAAGGATGATGAAACCCATAGATATATTCATCAATTAATCTATTGGCTACAAAATCACATTTTTTCAGATTCACTTCTAAACGCTGTTTTTGATTCTGCTGATAAATGGCCAATTCTTGCTCTGGGAAAATGGCTTCAGTTAACAGTTCTGTAACTACTGGTAAAAGCTTTCCTAAATGTTTATTCAAACAATGAAGTGTGATTGTGGCCGTTTCATTAAAACATGCCCTGCTTAAATAGGCACCATAAAATTCAAAATGTTCGTTAATAGCAAAAGCATTTTTTTGCTTAGTACCATTCTTCAACAAATGATTTGTGGTGGCTGCCACAATATTTTTTTCTTCATACCAGTTTCCTGCATGAAATACCAATTCTACCATCACCACTTCCTCTGCACCTGCGTCAATGGTATAAACGGGCGTGCCATTGTCTAGTTTAAATTGCTGATAGGGTTGTAGCTTTACGTCAAAATCAACCGCGTCTTTGATTGTTGGTGCTAGGGTTCTGTCTAATGCCATAGTTATTTCTTAGCCTGCAAAAATAGTTGTTTCATCCGAAGGCTGGTATACTATCATTAAAACATCTTCCCCCATTTGTTGATACCCATATTCATAACAAAAACGATAGGAACGCCCCCTTTTATTAACCCGCTCATGGGTATAGTATTGAAAAGAATACCCACGTTCGAGCAATGTTTTTTGTGTTATTTTGACCTTTTGGCCTTTGTTGGGAATCAAGGCTGCCAGTATGCGCCGATTCTTTTGCAACAAATGGTTGATCTGACGAATATAGTTATTACTGCTTCCATTTAATTGGTTGTGATAGCTGTTTCTACAGGAATCGTTACAGAAACGCTTATCGGATCGCCCGCGTATTTGCCTATTACAGGTTTGACAAAATTTCTGTTGTTGCTCTTTTAAAGGACAATAAAATGATTCCATGATTTTTCAGAAATGGTGATGCGTTGCTTTTAGATATAACTAAAATACAAACACCAAACACCAAATGCAATAGCACTAAAATTATTTTTCTATCGCTATCAATTCCACATCAAAAATCAATGTTGAACCTGGAGGTATACTTGGCCCTGCCTGACGATCTCCATAAGCTAATGCAGATGGAACATATAATTTCCATTTGCTTCCAACAGTCATTAATTGAAGGGCTTCAGTCCATCCAGCAATCACACCATTCACATCGAAAGTAATGGGTTCGCCGCGATCAACTGAACTATCAAAAATTTGACCACTAATCAGTGTGCCATGATAATGACATTTTACTTTGTTGGTTAGCGTAGGTTTGCTTGTATCAGTACCCGCTTTCACAATTTCATATTGCAATCCGCTTTTGGTTGTAATCACACCTGTGCGCTTTGCATTTTCTGCAAGAAATTTCTGTCCCTCTTCTTTGGCTTTTCCTGCTTTTGCCGAACTGATTTTTTGTTGGTATTCTCCTATACATTGATCCAGTGCGGCATCAACAATGATCAATGGTTTATTTTGTAAAACATCATTGATGGCTTTTTCAAAGATGGCCATATTCAATTTATCAAAACCTTGTGCCTTCATATTTTGAGCAATACGAACTCCCAATGCATAGCTTGCACTGTCGGCATTTGTTTTCAATACTATGGCGGTTCCAGCAACAGGTTTTTGTGTGCTGCTACTTGACTTTGAAATACTGGTACTTGGCTTTGTAGTACTGGTAGTAGGCTTTATAGCCGTTGTTTTAGAAGCGGCTGTCTTAGGTGTTTGAGCAAAGAGGGTGGTGGTAACCATTCCTGCAATTACGAGACTGATTATTTTCATAGCGATAAAATTAAGTGGTTTTTATGAGTTGTTGAACAGCTGTTGCAACTTTTTCAAATTCAAAACGATCTAATATGTTTTGCATCATTCGGGTAATTTGCTCATTGCATAAATTGCCTAGGCTTCCCTCATGGGTATGATTCAAATTGGTTTGGTGTTCAAATGTTCCAGATTCTATTGTTAAGCCTACTTGTTTGTAAGCGTCTCGGAAAGGCACACCTTGCAATACTAAATCGTTCACAGCTTCTACACTAAAAGCGTATTTGTATTTTTCATCGGCCATGATATTTTCTTGCACACTGATATTTTCTATCATCAATTGAGCCATTGCTAAACAATCTTTCAAAGTTTGAAAAGCAGGAAACAAATGTTCTTTCAATAATTGTAAATCTCTATGATAGCCTGATGGTAGATTGGTTGTCATCATAGAAATCTCATTCGGTAAGGCTTTAAGGCGATTGCAATGCGAACGGATTAGCTCAAAAACGTCTGGATTTTTCTTGTGCGGCATAATGCTCGAACCTGTTGTTAACTCTGCTGGGAAACTGACAAAACTGAAATTTTGATTTAAGTACAAACACATGTCCATACTCATCCTACTAAGTGTTTCGGCCAAATTAGCCAAGGCCTGTGCGGTAATACGTTCGGCCTTTCCCCTACCCATCTGTGCATAGACTACATTATAATTGAGTTCGTCAAAGCCCAACAAAGCAGTAGTCATGGTTCTATTGATGGGGAATGAAGAACCATATCCAGCTGCAGATCCTAAAGGATTTTTATTGACTATTTGATATGCTGCATGCATGCTGATAAGATCATCTACAAGACTTTCTGCGTAAGCGCCAAACCATAATCCAAAGGAGGAGGGCATGGCTAATTGTAAATGGGTATAACCCGGTAATAAATGGGCTTTGTATTTTTCGCTCTGTGCGATGAGTAGGTTAAAAAAGGGCTCCGTGGCTTTTACTAATTCAGTAATCTCTGCGCGAAGAAACAATTTAATATCAACCAATACTTGATCGTTTCTACTCCTAGCACTATGGATTTTTTTTCCGGTATCTCCCAGTGCTGCTGTTAACAAAAGCTCTACTTGCGAATGAATGTCTTCTACGTGATCTTGTATGACTAATTCGCCTGAAATGGCCTTGGTATAAATGCATTGTAATTCTTTTACTAGTGCGGAAGCTTCTTCTTCAGTTAATAAGCCTACTGTGGCCAACATTTTTGCATGGGCAATATTACCTAGTACATCATAAGGTGCTAACAATAAGTCGAACTCCTTGTCTTTACCCACGGTAAATACTTCAACAGCTTCGGATAGGGTGGTGTTTTTTTGCCAGAGTTTCATGCTTATAAAATTACTTGATCAATCAGTTGAATATACATATCAATGCCTTCACCTATTTCACTAACCCAAATAAATTCATCTGCACTATGAGATCTGGCAGAATCGCCCGGTCCAAATTTCAACGTTGGAAAAGGCATCAGCGCTTTATCAGAGGTAGTTGGAGAACCATAGTAAGTCCTGTTCAAAGCAATGCCTGCTTGCACCAAAGGATGTTCTATAGCAATAGCAGTGGAACGTAGCCTACTACTTCTGGGTTGAACATCGCAAGTTGTGTTTGTTTTGATGGTGGCCAATACTTCTTCAAAAGTATAGAGCTCATTCACGCGGACGTCAGTTGTGAATTTACATTCACTAGGCACCACATTGTGTTGTGATCCTGCATTGATGATAGTTACGCTCATTTTCATGGGTCCGAGCAAATTAGACACTTTTTCAAAGCGATAATCAATGAACCATTGAATGTCTTTTACTGCTTTGTAAATGGCATTGTCGCCTTCTTCGCGTGCAGCATGACCTGGTTTGCCGTGTGTGGTGCAATCCAATACCAGCAATCCTTTTTCGGCAATGGCCATTTGAAGTAGTGTAGGTTCTCCAACAATGCCACAGTCAATTTTTGGTAGTCGAGGTAACAGAATTTCAACGCCATTATGACCAGAAATTTCTTCTTCAGCAGTGGCAGCTAGCACCAAATTATATTTTAAATCGGACTGTTGATAATAGTGCAGGAATGTGGCAATCAATGAAACCAAGCAGCCACCTGCATCATTGCTTCCTAGTCCATATAACTTTTCCTCTTTGAGGATTGGCAGAAATGGATTAAGGGTATATGCTTTGTTGGGTTTTACTGTATCGTGGTGAGAGTTGAGTAAGATTGTGGGTTTTTCTGGATTGAAATATTTGTTTTTGGCCCATACATTGTTGAGGTACCTATAGGCAGTTACCCCTTTCGATTGTAAAAAATTTTCGATGATATCGGCGGTGTTGTCTTCTTCTTTGCTGAAAGAAGGCGTTGCAATGAGCTTTTGTAAAAGCCCCATTGCGTTTTCCGTCAACCCTGCTATATTATACTGCTTACTCATATTAAAGGGTATTCTTTTGAATGGTGGTGCCAGCTTTGCCAACCACTAATTCTTGTATTGATTCAGCTTTGCCAATAATCACTTTTGTTACACCATTATTCAATGCGGCAAATGCATTGTCTAGTTTTGGAATCATACCAGCAAAAATCAATTGCTTTGATTTGAGATGTTGATAGTAATCGGGATTGATATTTGCAATAACAGTGTTATCATCGGCCGCATCCAATAAAACACCACTTTTTTCAAAACAATACAATAGAGAAACATCATATTTACTACTCAATGCAGTAGCAACTGATTGTGCAATCGTATCAGCATTTGTATTCAGTAATTGTCCAGCACCATCGTGTGTGATAGGTGCAATGACAATGGAAATATTTTGTTGTAATGGTGGTTCTATTGCGGAAACATTAACATGGTCAACATCCCCAACAAATCCATAGTCAATTCCATTTGAAACAGCGGGAAGTCTTTTGTGCGCGCGAATAAAATCAGCATCGGCTCCACAATAGCCCATGGCGTTGTTATTATTGGCTTGTAATTGAGCTACGATGTTTTTATTGATCAATCCCGCATAAACCATGGTAACAATGCGCAAGGTATTGGCGTCTGTTATTCTTCTGCCATCAACCATTTCTTGTTCAACACCCAAGTCATTGGCAAGCGAATTTGCTAATTTTCCACCTCCATGTACCAATACCTTTTTGCCTTTAATGGTGGAAAAGTCTTTGATGAAATTTTGCAATTTCAAATCGTTGTCAATGATATTGCCACCGATTTTAACTACCAATAAAGATTCTTTTGAAAATATTTTTGTAAAACTTGACATGATTATTTACTACTATTTTTAAGAATTTCTGCAATCACTGCTTGTGCTGCCCAAACCCTATTACCAGCTTCTCTAGTAACCAGACTAAACGCACCGTCCAATATTTCATCGCTCAATTCCACATTTCTTCTTACAGGTAAACAGTGCATTACTTTAGCATGGTTGGTAAGTTTCATTTTTTCTTCTGTCAACATCCAACTAGGGTCATTTTCATAAACCTTACCATAATCAGTATAGGTGCTCCAGTTTTTTACATAGACGTAGTCTGCTCCTGCCAAAGCTTCGTCTTGATTATTTGTAATGGTAGCGCCTTTGGTAAAACTTTCTGCTAATTCATAATCAACGGGATGGGTAATCACAAAATCAGCTTCACCCCACGCGTTTACCCACTGCGCAAATGAATTTGAAACGCATTGTGGTAAGGGTTTGATATGTGGTGCCCAGGTTAATACAATTTTTGGTTTGCGCGTTTGTAGCTTCCAGTCTTCTTGAATGGTTATAATATCAGTGAGTGATTGTAATGGATGTAATGTGGCACTTTCCAAACTAATTACCGGAACACCAGCATATTTGATGAACTGGTGAATATACATTTCGCTATAATCGTCTTCGCGATTTTTCAATGATGGAAATGTACGGATACATAAGATATCAAAATACTGACCCAAAATGGGAGCCGCATCCTTTACATGTTCTACTGTATTGCCGCTCATTATTGCACCTTCTTCAAATTCTAGTGCCCAGCCTTCTTTGTCTACATTAAATACAATAGCTTCCATGCCAAGGTTCTTGGCAGCAATTTGTGTACTCAATCGAGTTCTTAAACTTGGATTAAGAAACAACAAGCCAATGCGCTTATTGGTACCTAATGATTGGTCTTTGAAAGGATTTGCTTTATAGGCCAAGGCATTTTGTACCAAGCTATTGATATTATTTACATCGTAAACAGAGATAAAATTTTTCATGTCAAAAGGTTATTAAGAAAACTTTATTTCAATTCAATAAGCAGTGCTTCTAAGAACAGGTCGGCTTCTTTTTCTGTAATGTTCAATGCTGGCAACAGTCTAATCACATTTGGTTTTGCTTCTCCAGTAAAGATATGGTGCTTGAACAAAAGATTTTTCTTCACTTCTTTTTTGTCTTCAGGCAGTTCTATGCCTATCATCAATCCCTTGCCCCTAATCTCTTTGATATTGGGAATGCTTTTTAGTTCATGCATTAAGTAGTTGCCAATTTTAGTTGCATTGGCCATTAGTGCATCTTGTTCCATAATTTCCAACACGGCTAAAGCGGCAGCGCATGCCAAATGATTTCCACCAAATGTAGTGCCTAGCATAAAATGTTTGGCATGGATTTTTGGTGAAATAGAAATGCCTGCAACTGGAAATCCATTGCCCATTCCTTTGGCCATACTATAGATATCTGCCGATACGCCACAATGGTCATGTGCATAAAATTTACCTGTTCTGCCATAGCCACACTGAACACTGTCGGCTATAAACACAGCATTATATTGATCGCATAAACTACGTATAGTTTGTAAGAACTCGTCTGAAGCTACATTAATTCCACCTACTCCTTGTATGCCTTCAATGATAACAGAAGAAACTTCCTTTCCATAATTATCAAAATAGGCTTTCAAAGCTTCTTTATTGTTGAAAGGCAGGAATACCACATTGTCGGTCTGATTAACTGGTGCCACAATGTTGGGATTATCTGTAGCAGCAACTGCCAAAGAAGTTCTTCCATGAAATGCCTTGGTAAAAGCAACTATTTTCTTTCTGCCATTAAAAAAAGAAGCAGCCTTTAAAGCGTTTTCATTGGCTTCAGCGCCACTATTGCAAAGAAACAGTTGATAGTCTTCTTTACCACTGATATCGCCCAGTTTTGTTGCCAGTTCTTCTTGCAATGGAATTCTGATACTATTTGAATAGAAGCCAAGTTTATTGAGTTGATCTGTCAGGCGTTTTACATAGTGAGGGTGGGTATGTCCTATAGAGATTACGGCATGTCCGCCATATAAGTCTAAATATTCTTGGCCTAATTCGTCCCAAACATAAGAGCCTAAAGCTTTTGTAATGGTGATGGGATTGATGGGGTATACGTCAAAGAGTTTCATGTAATTTTTTTTAATGCTAAAAATAGTTTGCCTTAAGTCGCAGTCCAGTTCCTTCATCCAAACCAAATAATAGGTTCATATTTTGTACGGCTTGTCCAGATGCACCTTTCAATAAATTATCAATAGCAGAATGAATGGTCAAATGTTTGCCTTGCTTTTCAATATGGATCAAACACTTATTGGTATTCATAACTTGTTTTAAATGAATCATGCTATCACTTATTTGAGTAAATGCAGCGTCGGCATAAAATGCACGATAAATTTCATTTACTGCCTCCAAATCTAAGGAACAGTTTACTACACTACTCACATAAATACCTCTTGTGAAATCGCCTCTCCATGGTACAAAATGAATGAGGTCGGTTGTGTCTAATTGATTGCCAGATACTTGCTGTAGCGATTCACCAATTTCGTGTAAGTGTTGGTGTTGTAAGGTTTTATAAGCAGAAATATTGTTTGCCCTCCAACTAAAATGAGCAGTTGTGCTAAGGCCTTGTCCAGCACCAGTAGAACCGGTGATGCCTGTTGTATGCACGTCTTTAAGTAGGCCTTCCTTTGCAAGTGGAAGTAGTCCAAGTTGTATCGCAGTTGCAAAACAACCGGGATTTGCAATATTTTGTGCCGACGCAATAGCAGCCTTATTTAATTCTGGCAATCCATAAATAAATGACCTGTTTGTTAGGTGATTGCTATTCGCATGAAGTCGAAAGTCTTGAGAAAGGTCAATGATTTTAATAGCAGATGCAATTTCATTTTCTGCTAAGAATTTTTTTGCATCGCCATGTCCTACGCAAAGAAACAAAACATCTATATCGTATTGTAAATCGGCTGCAAATATCAGATTGGTATCTCCTAATAAGTCGTCATGTACTTTAGCTACTTTCTGTCCAGCATTACTCTTACTATGAATAAATTTGATAGTAACTGCAGGATGGTTAATCAATAAGCGAATCAGTTCCCCACCTGTATAGCCTGCGCCACCAACAATGCCTATACTGATCTTGCTATTTGTATTACTTGTTGCCATACTATTTAGGATTGATTCACCTTGTGCCAGATGGAAGTCTGATTGCCAAATATTTTACTAAAGCCTCTTACGTCTTCGCCAGTAAAGCCTGTATTCATTTCGCCGTATTTACCGAATTTACTATTCATTAAATCGTATGTAGATTCAATACCGATGATATGAAACCGATAGGGTAGCAGTTGCACAAAAACATCGCCAGTTACATTTAGTTGGCTATGTGTCAGGAAGGCTTCAATGTCTCTCATCACGGGATCAAGAATCTGGCCTTCGTGTAACCAGTTACCGTAGAATTGAGATAGTTGGTCTTTCCAGCCTAATTGCCATTTGGTTAATACGTGTTTTTCAAGAGCGTGGTGGGCTTTTAATATCACCATTGGTGCGGCAGCTTCAAATCCAACTCGACCTTTGATTCCAATAATGGTATCGCCCACATGAATGTCTCTACCCAAACCATAAGCACCTGCAATGGTTTGTAGAAATTGTATGGCTTCAGTTGGATGAGGAAAGGTCTGGTCATCAATAGAGGTCAATTCGCCTTTTTCAAAATGTAGTTTTACTTCCTTGCTTTCATTTGCTGTAACTTGAGTAGGCCATGCTTCTTCTGGGAGTATGCCTTTTGAATTCAGGGTTTCTTTTCCGCCAACACTTGTTCCCCATAAACCTTTGTTGATGCTATACATTGATTTCTCAAAGTTCATAGCAACACCTTTCTCTTTCAAGTAACTGATCTCTTGTTCTCTGCTCAATTTAAGGTCTCTGATAGGGGTGATGATTTCCGTTCCTGGAATCATGATATGAAAAATCATATCGAAACGAACTTGGTCGTTACCAGCACCAGTACTTCCATGCGCCACTGCATCGGCGTTTAGCGCTTTTGCGTGTTCTGCAATATGCAAGGCTTGGCTCAAGCGTTCTGCGCTTACGCTTAGCGGATAAGTATTGTTTTTGAGTACGTTTCCATAGATCAAAAACTTGATAATGCTTTCGTAATATGATTTAACTGCATTTATGGTAGTATGTGTTTTTACACCAAGGTTATATGCGTGTTGTTCTATTGTTACTAATTCAGCTTCTGTAAATCCACCTGTGTTTACAATGATGCTGTGAACTTCGTATCCTTTGTCTTCGCTCAAGTATTTTACACAATAGGTAGTGTCTAGTCCACCACTAAAACCCAGTACCACTTTTTTAGAATCGCCCATATTTGTTGAATTAAAAAGTCAAAATTAAAAAGTAAAAATTTAAAGCAAAAGTCAATTTTGAAAAGTTGAAAATGGATATTTGAAAGTCAAAAGGGATTATTCAATTTTAAAAATTTGTGTTATAAATTAAAGAACTGATGAAATAATGATTTTGGTTTGAGGTCAGTGCCGCCACTATTTGTACTGCTGCTATTAGTATCTTTTTTACGAAATATGCTGAGCAGGCGACTTTGTTTGATATTCATAAAACGCTCATACAGTTTAGAGTTTTGTTTGAACTCTTGCGCAGTTTCTTCTGGTTTAAAATGGTCGGCCGGATCATACAACATAGCGGTACACATACAATTTTTTCGGTCTTTGCTCATAAGAATATCAAAGTTCACGCAGCTTTTGCAACCAGCCCAAAATTCTTCGTCGTCTGTTAGTTCACTATAAGTAACAGGTTCGTAGCCTAAATCGCTGTTAATCTTCATCACTGCTAAGCCGGTGGTAAGTCCAAATATTTTGGAAGTAGGGTACAATTCTTTAGACAGTTCAAAAATTCTTTTCTTAATGGTTTTTGCCACACCGCTTTTGCGATATTCCGGTGATACAATCAATCCACTATTGGCCACAAATTTCCCATGGCCCCAAGCTTCAATATAGCAAAAGCCAACCCATTGGCCTAAACGGGTTACTGCAATAACGGCCTTACCGTCAAGCATTTTAGCTGCAACGTATTCAGGAGAACGTTTAGCAATACCAGTACCTCTGGCTTTTGCGGAAGATTCCATTTCATCGGTGATGCGTTGTGCAAAATGTGCGTCAAGGTAGGTGGCTACCCTAATAATAATATCCTTTGTTTCCAATTCAGTAAATTATAAGCTTAAACAGAATACACGTATCGTGTAGATAATGTTATGGGGGATTTTCCACTGATAGGGGCAAGTGCCAGTTGCTCGTCCTATCAGAAACCGCGTCGAGGTCGAGGTGTATGGTTAAATGCAGTAGATACCAGTAACAACATCGCTGTTGAAAAGGTTACTGTTGGGTTATGATGGTTGAACAACTGATTCAATGATGGCTGTTTTTCTTTTGTGGAAGTAAAAGTAGATAAGTTTGATAGAATATAGGTCAAATTTTTTGTGAAATTTTTGTAAACGAAACCTAACACCTGTAAGCAAAAAGACCGCCCATATATTTGGGACGGCCTTTTAACAACTCAAAAACAACTATTCTCCTCCGTTGCCGCTTCTAAAATTGCGCATTTCTCCAGGACCTCTTTCACCTCCTTGCATCATACGCTGCATCTGGTTATTATTGCCCCTTTGTTGCTGCCCTGTGGCTCCGAATCTGCGTAAGTTATAAGTGAAACTTAGCATCACATATCTTTTTAAAACCTTGGTTTCAACGTCTGAAATACTATTCCCAGAAACTGTTCTGCGAATGTTAGTGTTTTGGTTTAACAGGTCAAATACATACAATTTGATCTCGCCTTCTTTCTTTTTAAACACTTGCTTTGAAATGCTTGCACCCCATAAAGGGATTGTTGTGTTATATCCGGCGCTTTGTCCGCGGTTAATTATATAATCAAAATCGGTAGCCAGTACCCATCCGCTTTTGGTATAAAAGGTAGCGTCTGTAGTTAGCGTTTGGGTAAAATAGTCTGCATCTTGTTGTGGTTGTAATGTATATCGTGCAAAATTGAATGCAGTATTTGAAGAGAAGTTCATGTCGAAATTGTCTTTCAAATTGGTGGTCCATTTAACCGTACCACTAGTGGTGGTATTTTTAGTATAGTTACTCACGTTATTGATCAGACCTTGGGTTTGGTTATAAGAAATATTACCAGTGAAGCTCAAATTACTTTTTGGTGTTTTAATAGGGAACCCATAGTTAAAATAACCAGATACATTGTAAGTGCCTGATAGGTTTACCGGCTGAGTAACCTGTGTTCCCCCTGGGAGTATTACTACTGAATTTTGGATATCATTTTGAATGGTGCTTGCATTGATGGTTGCAAAAAAGACCCTTTGTGTAAATACATCAAAGGAAGAATACAAGATGCGCATATTATGCGTCATTTGTTGTTTCAATGCTGGGTTACCCAACACAATATTCATGGGGTTACTGTTGTCTGCAATGGGTTGTAATTGTGTAGCACTAGGTTGTGATGTTCTTCCTGAATAGTTTACGCGTAAGTTTTTAGTCTTGGTAAACTCGTAGCGCAAATTTGCCGTTGGATACATGTTTACATAGTGTTGTTCGATGGCACTATCTTTGGTAAGGTTATTGCTAAAAAGGTTGCCTACTTGAACGCCAGTTCCTACGCTCAAATTTAATTTTGCATTTTGTATACGATAACTAACTGTTCCTCTATTATTACTATAAATGTTTTCGAAAGTATTGCTTAGGTTAGGAACTACTTGATCATATTTACCAGTGATTTTGTTGTATCCATAGGTTGCTTTACCATTAGTATTGTCGCTATAAGAATAAGTATAATTCAATTCAATCAATTGGTTTTTCCCCACTGGTTCAGTATAGGCAATAGTAGTACTGAAGTTTTGTCCGTCGCTATTGCTGTTGTTAATTTGGTTGATGGTATCAATCCTGTTTTGAGTGTAATATTGGTTAATGGAATTATTGGTTCCACTGCCATTATTGGTACTTCCTCCAAGGTTAACAGCCAAGGAATAAGTACGCCCTTTTTTGGGAAAACGGTGTCTGAAAGTTGCTTCTAAAGAGCCATTATATCCATCGTTCAATGAATTGACTCTAGATAGTGAATTGTTCAGGTTTACCTTACCTTTAGAAGTAGCAGATTGGGTATTGCTTTCATTGTCTGTATGTTGGAAACTGATATTGGGTCTAAGTATCATGGAATTGCTAGAATCGAATTGTGTTTCGATATTAAAATTCACACGATTATTTTGGTTGTGTCTGATACTAGAATTTATGTTATTGCTATAATTAGAAGAATCTGGGTTGCCATTAACCAATGTTTGGGTATAGCTTTTTTGATCAGTATAAGTTTTTTGGTCGTTAAAGAAATAGCTACCATAAGCCTGTGTTTTTTTGCCCCATACGTCGCGATAGTTCAAACCAGCAGCCCAAGTATTGATGATACCACTACTACCTGTTGTAGCACCCGTAGAAAATCCACCTCCACGGTTACCACCCCCCCCTTGTCCACCACCACCGCCAAAGATGTTCTGACCAGTAAAGTTTTGTTTGTTTACATTATTGCCTTGTGCGGTTACGGTAAGTTGACGGTCGCCATTAAATCGACTAAAATTGATACTATTATCAAAAACACCTTCATCGCCCGTACTACCTCCGCCTACAGAAGCTTTACCAAATACCCCTTTGCGTTTATCTTTTCGAGTAGTGATATTAATGGTACGAACGCGATTGCCATCATCAAAGCCAGTGAAGGCACTTTGATCGCTCATGCCGTCGTATACTTGAATTTTATCAATTACATCGGGAGGGAGGTTTCGAGTAGCCATTTTAGGATCATCCCCAAAAAAGCGTTTTCCATCAACCAATATTCTTGAAACGGCTTCTCCCTGAGATTTTATATTACCGTCTTTGTCCACTTCCATTCCAGGTAGTTTCTTCAAAAGGTCTTCTGCAACAGCATTGGGCTTGGTTTTAAACGCCGAAGCGGTAAATTCAATAGTATCTTTTTTAATTTGAACGGGAGATTGGGTTACTGTTACATTTCCCAAATCATTGGCCATTTGTTTCAAAAAAATGGTTCCTAAATTAATTTCAGGGTGTTCTTTGCTAAGGGTAATTTTTTTACTAAATGGTTCATAGCTCTGAAAATTAGCTTGAAAAATGACGGTTTTAAAAGGTACGTTTTTGATTTCAAAACTACCATCAGCCTTTGCAAGAGCAAACTTTTCTAGTGTACTATCATTAGCATCTATTATAGTTACAGTGGCATCTTTTAATTGTTGTTTGCCAACTGAATCAATCAGTTTGCCTTTTAAAGTACCATCTGTTTGGGCGAGTGCACCAAGTGACAAAAGGAATAAAAAAGTGAAAAGGTGTAATTTACGCATGGGATATTTTTACAGTACAAAGCTAATTTTGTAATTCAAATAATTAGGACAAACTCATTTAGCGGCAAGCTAATAGGATAGTTGGAGAAGGAATGTAAATAATCGGTGAAAGGAAGGGGTAGATAGGCAAGAGAAACTGGTTTTTCAATATTCGTCATAATTAAAATGTTAAATGCAAAATCTGTATTAAATTCATATTTCAATATTTTCATTCAAAATCAATTACATGAATATTAAAAAAGGGTTTATTTCCATGGTGGTTTTGTTTTTAGTAGCCTGCCAAACGCCAGCATCAAAAGAATCAACTCCTGCACCTGCGGCAACGGCAATTATGCCAGCAGATTCTACAAAATCTTATGATATTGCACTTGTCAATAACAAGAAAGACCCGGCTTGTGGTATGCCTGTTACTGCCGGAATTGGAGATACTGCTCACTATAAAGACAAAGTATTAGGGTTTTGTGCCACAGAATGTAAAGATAGTTTCAAGAAAAATCCGGAAGCAATGATTGCTGCCGCTGAACTCAAATAAACAAGATAAACAAAGAATTTATGAATAAAATCAAATCTGTTTTACTTACAAGTATGTTATTGCTTGGAGTAGTCATTTCCAATGCGCAAGAAAAAACAACTTGGAAAGAGCAAGGACAATTTCATGGCATCATGAGCAAGACTTTCCATCCTTCAGAAGAAGGCAACCTTACACCTTTAAAAGAAAAGTCAGACAGTTTAGTAATAGTTGCCAAGACTTGGAAAGCGGCCCCAATTCCTGAAGGATATAAGCCCAAAGAAACGTCAGAGTCCCTTACTAAATTAGTGAAGCAGTGCGAAGGCATTGAAGCTGCTGTGAAAGCAAAGAAAGACGATAAGGCCTTAGCGTCAATGATTAAAGAAGCACACGACACCTTTCATTATATAGTGGGTGAGTGTAAAACGCACTAACTAAATAAGTATTCCACGTCTTCTTTAGTAAGTGTTTTGACAAATCCTTCGTCGTCTGTTATCAAGTCTTTGGCTAAATTGCGTTTCTTTTCTTGAAGCTTTAATATTTTGTCCTCTACGGTATCAGTACAAATCATCCGGTAAGCAAAAATGTTCTTTGTTTGTCCGATACGATGCGTTCTGTCAATGGCTTGTTGTTCTACAGCAGGATTCCACCAAGGGTCTACTATATATACATAATCGGCTGCGGTCAAGTTCAAACCCACTCCACCCGCTTTGAGAGAGATAAGAAAGACGCGACAAGAATCATCATTTTGAAAACGTTGTATAGCTGCTTCGCGCTCATTGATGGTGCTGCTTCCATCGAAGTATTCAAAGTCTACTTCTAGTTCACGCATTTTGTCTTTAATTAAAGAGAGCATGCCAAGGAACTGAGAAAAAATCAATGCCTTATGGTTACTGATATTCTCTGTTATTTCTCTACCTATTTCTTCTAGCTTGACAGAAACATTCGGGAAACGTTCGGCTTCTTTTACAATTGCCGGACTATCACAGATCTGCCTCAATTTCATCAATCCTTGTAAGATGGTCAACTGACTTTTTTGGATCCCAACATTTTCAACAACTCCTAAAATTTTATCGCGGTAGTCGTTTCTATATGCGTCATAAATTTTCCTTTGTTCATCGCCCATTTCGCAGAATAAAACCATTTCCTGTTTTTCTGGAAGGTCTTTGGCTACTTGCTCTTTGGTTCTCCTTAAAATGAATGGATATAATAGCTTGCGTAAATGATCTTTTTGTTCTTTCTCTCCAAACTTATCAATAGGCATGGAAAATTCGTGTTTGAAAAACTCCATACTTCCAAGCATACCTGGATTGAGAAAGTTCATTTGAGCATAGATGTCAAATGTATTGTTTTGCAATGGAGTACCACTTAAGCAAAGTCTATTTTTGGCACGTAATAAACCTGCAGCCTTTGTTACTTTACTAGAAGGGTTTTTAATGGCCTGGCTTTCATCGAGAATTACATAGTCGAATGGAACTTCTACAAATTGCTTGATATCGCTTCTCAGTGTTCCGTATGTTGTGATGATGACGTCAATGGAGCTATCAGAAAGACTTCCCCTACTTCTAGTGCCCCCATGGTGCATATAGAAGCTAAGGTTTGGAGTGAACTTTTTTATTTCATTTTGCCAGTTGAACATTAGGGTAGTTGGACAAACCACCAATGCTTTTAAATGCCCCGTCTCAGATTTTAAATGGTGTAAAAAACTAAGCGCCTGTATGGTTTTACCCAAACCCATATCATCTGCAAGAATGCCACCCCATTGTACTTCGCGTAAATAATTCAACCATTGGAACCCACTTTCTTGATAGGGTCGCAAAATTGATTGAAGGTGCGCTGGGGGTGGGATTGCTTTTATGTTGTGGTTTTCTTTTAGTCGCTCGTACTTTTCTTCAAGTTGAAAGAACAGTTCTTGTTCGTCTCGTTGCAAGTACAGTTCTTCAATAACACTGAAGTGGTACTTACTCAACTTCATACTTCCTTGTTTCCCATCACCAACTCGGAACAACAAAGAATATTTTTTAATCCATTCTTCTGGAAGTATTCCCAATGTTCCATCGCCCAATTGAACAAACTGTTGCTTATTAGCGAGTGCCTTTTTCACGTCTTCTACGGTAACGCGTTGTTCTCCGAAATTAATTTGAATTTTTGCATCGAACCAATCAGTATTGCTACTGATAAAAATCTGAGTAGATGGTTTTGCAGTATTGAATCTAAAATTCTTTAAAGCTTCAAATCCATGAACAGGAATATTTAATTCTTTAGCAGCGTCAATAAATAAGAAAAACCAGTTATTTTTAAGCACGTCTGTTCCTTTCAAAGCAAGCGTACTAGTATCTGTTGGATGAATAAAAGAAGAGTGCAGTGCTTCAATGCGTAGCATCATTTCTTTTTCTAATTCTAAGTTCCTTTGTATAATTAATAATCGATCTTCAATAGGAATAATAATTTTCTCTTTGTCGGTTGATTTCACTTCATAGCCCCTATATATGAATACGGGCTGAAAAAGAAGGTAGTCGCCTTTTTCTTTGAGCAATATTTTCCAGTCTGGCTTAAGGTCTTTGATTTCCTCTTTCTGTACATTGGTAAAATGCACGTGATACTCTTTAGAGAGGGGCATTAAAAACTGTTGCAATTGATTGCCCCAATCTGCTGCAGCAATTTGAATTTTGCCTGTTGGTAGAAAACGTTCCACTTGCATAATATCTTCTGGCCGCTTCCAAGTATAGAACTGATTATGATATTGAAACAACAAAGCCGATTCGGATTCATTCTCTGCAATATTCAAATCTGCTAAAGGAAGTTTAACCCTACAATCAACCGTATAAAAACCATTGGCATATCCTACTTCGAACTCTGGACTAATAAATAATTCATTGATTTCTGCAGCTACCAAATTAGCCGTTGTGAAGGCTTTTTTAGAAGGGAGGTAAAAGACAAATGGAGATTTTACTAATTCGGTAAATAATTTTTTGAATTTTGGATGTAAGTACTCGTTAATCAAGTGCCTTGTTTCTTCTGGTAGTTCATCACTATGTTGTTGTATGATGTTTTCCCAGATTCCGCTAAATGGTGAATTTCTATTAAGGTAACGGTTTACTTCAGCGGGCATGAGTTTGCGCAGTTGTTGTATCAACATCTTGTCGTCTTCATTGAACACTTCCGTATTCACGAATTTGGCAAGGTCGATTTTTATCGTCTTAGAAATATATTTAGACAGGGTTTCATCTGCTTCACCCTGAACTGCTTCCAATGATATATGCGGATAACCCAAATCGCTATTGGTAATCACTATTCCCACTTTCAACAAGGTTTTCACCTCTGGCTCAATCGATTCTAATGCTTTATTGATGAGGGACTCAACTGGTTTTGGCCTTGTATCAGAACCTGGCAGCATTGAGACCCTTTTAATGCTAGTATCTAATACCCGTAGAAAGGGTTTGTTGTCAGTATAGGTAAATTCAAATTTACCTATTAAATCGTCTGTCAATGAATAGCCATAAAGCGCTAGTAATTTATTTTTTTCTTTGTCCCAATTCCTAATACTATCAAAATAATTTGCTCCATAATTCTGCAACAATTGAAGCAATACGATGCTTTTGTGTATGCATAATGGATGTTCGGAATCGCTGTCGCATGCACAGCTTGTATCAAAATTTCTTTCTTCATTTTTTTGAATGAGCACATTGAAAGCTTGACCATCCATTTCAACAGTTGCCAATACCCTTTCTTCTTTAGCTTCTAAAATGGTTGCTCTGGCATTGCGAAGAAAAGTCTCAGCCAATTCAAAATTTTCTTGTTTGGTGAGGAGGCGAATCAGTTTTAAGTCGAGCTGTTTCATTTTCACAACAGTATGACTCTGTTGATACACCGTTTCTTTGTCTCCCAATAAATTCTTGTCTAATAAATCTTGCAAATGAAATAATGCTCCAGCTTTATGGCGACAAATTTCAGAAAGATTATAAGGGCAAGTGCATCGAAGCGATAAGGTTTTTGGGTCTTTAAACTGGGTGATATGAACTTTATAGAATGTGGCATATCCATCGTCTTTAACTCGGAATACTACGGTTCCCATGAGGTCGTCATATTCCAGCAATTCAACATTGCCGAGAGCGTGGATTTTTTTACCTCTCCGAATTACTTCTTCAGTACCGCTATTATAAATATGTTTAACGAGATAAGGTAGTGCCATATGGTTTTTCAAATTGCCCTTCCGGTTTGAACAGGGCAATTTGCAAAACTAAAGAAAAGCAAATTGCTTTTGGAACTAAAATGAAAAGAATGTGGAAGAAATGTTTATTTTTTTAAATATTATCTTCCTACCAAGTGTCCATTTTCATAAACGGGTAAAATATTGGCTATGTCTGGAGTAACGCAGTATTCAAGGTCTTTTTCAAGCCCATAAGCTGAAAGGCGGTGCCAATGTGTTGTTTTGCGGATAAAATCTGTCATTTGGGATTTCTTTGATAAGTACAGATCAGCGGCCATTAAACTGCTATCGCAATGAATAGTAAAAGTGTTTTTAATTTGATTTATTACTGCTCCAGCAAATAGGGTGTCTTCTAAGTTAAACTTGTCTTTCCAAGCTGAGCAACCCAAAATTACATTGGTATTGGCTTTTGTTAGGTATTCGCAAACAGCGGAAATGTTTGGGAATGAGCCTGTAATGATTTCAGATGCCCCCTTTTGAATGGCCATATGAAGCAATTTGGTGCCGTTGGTAGTTGTTAATACAAGTGTTTTGCCGGCAATAAATTCTCTTGGATATTCTGCAGGAGAATTCCCATGTTCAAGTCCTTCAATAACTTTTCCGTCTCTTTCTCCAGCAGTAATGCCGCCCACTTTTTGTCCTATTGCAATACATTCTTGCACTTCCGCCACAGGTATAACACTAGTGGCACCATTGTATAATGCAGTAGCTATAGTTGATGTAGCCCTAAAAACGTCTATGATAACTACTATGCTATTACTAATGTCATAAATGTCAAGGAGTCTAGGAGATAAAACAGTATGAAGGGCTGGTTTTTGTAACATGGGTGCGAAGATAATTAAAGACATGGAACTATTCCATTTTGCCTATTTTTAAATAGTAACTTTGTTGTTTCAATTATAATTGTCAAATTAAATAGCGATGAAAAAAGGCACCTTATTTATTCTAATAATTTTCAGTTTATCGATTGAATGTTTTTTAGTAGGATGTAATCTTCTAAGCAATGACAAGCAACAAAAGAGTCAGGAAAAAAAAATGAAAAAACCGGTCGAGGAGAAAGAGCCATTGACTTTACAAGAAGAAGAATGGTTGATATTTAAAGAAGAAACCGAAGCAAATTTAAGATTCAACTGGGCGCATATTTTGCAATTTAGGAGTAGAATTAGAAAAAATGGAGGTAGTAAAGAAGCTTCATTAAGGCTGGATTCATTAGAAAGCATTCACGAAAGTTTGGAATACAGATTCGATCGTTATAATAGGAAAGGCTTACCCAATTTTGATACATTCAGACGCAATTATAATCGTGACATGCGCGGATTGATCAAATCCTTGAGCCATTTTGACACCAAATAGTGTTGTAAATCCATTTTTATTTATTATTGGTATGACTGAATAGTTAACTGTACAGAATCAGTGAACTATATAAATATTTCCATGCATCTTGTAACAACTGAACAAGCTAAATGTATCAGCTTTGTTGAGGGATTAAAATTCCACATTCAGCACTAACACTATCCAATCTTTTTATTATTCTAAACTTAAATAGTATGAAACGTATTTTTTTAGCGATCATTTTTATGGTCAGTATTTTATTTGTCAAGACCAGTGTTGCACAGGTTTCAATCGGACTAAATTTTAATATAGGAAGTCAGCCTGCATGGGGTCCTGTTGGATACGACTATGTTGAGTATTACTACTTGCCAGAAATTGATGTTTACTATAACGTACAAAAGCGTCAGTATGTTTATATGCAATATGGAGGCTGGCATTATTCTTCCTATTTGCCAAGTAGTGCTAGAAACTACGATGTTTATCGTGGACATAAAGTGGTGATTAATGAACCAAAACCATATTTGAATAATAACATCTACAAACAAAAGTATGCAAGGTATAGAAATGACCATAATCAGCCTGTGATACGTGATAGTAGAGAAAGAAAATATTATGAGTCTAAAGGACATCCAGAACATAAACAATGGGAGAAACAACGAAAAGATGATCAGTATAATCAAAAGAAAAATAATGATAAAAACGACAACAGTAATCAGGGAAATGACAATAAGCAAAAAGGTAAGAATGGAAACAAAGGGAAGGGATAATCATGAACCCTACTGCAGGTTCTTATAGCAGTCTATTCGAATAGATGAAAGAAAAGACCCATCCAATTTTTTGGATGGGTCTTTGTATTTGTAAAGTTCTTCTAGATGGTTATTAGAAGTGTGAAAGATGTAAAGAATACTTCTAATACTGTAATAATATATTTCACCACTTAATTGAACTTTACGTAAATAACACTGCTTCAATAATGAGCGTGTTTAAACTATAGCTATGAAAAAAATAAGTATCATTTTACTTTGTTTTTCCTTATTATATTTTGGAAATGCAATTCAAACAAATGCACAAGATGCACAATCAAAAGAAACTTTAGAGAACCCTGAATTGTTTTCGGGAACCAAAGCATATAGAACCTGGTCCATTGGATT
>JANOYH010000320.1:0-3662 GCA_031428775.1 Bacteroidota bacterium | reverse complement strand
GCATTAAAGTGAACGGTTCTACTTCAATTACTTGAATGAATATAATGGCTTGAATCAACACAGGTAAGGTATTTGCCACATTCATGGTACCAGGAATCAATTTATCGCTGGTTTGTTTGGTGAATTTGAGTAAGGCTGTTTGAGGAGCAAAAGCGCCAATACCTAATACATCAAAAAAATTAACCACAAAACCAATCAGTCCAGTTTTAATCCAACTGACTTTTTCTAAACTATTTTTATGTTGGATAATATCTGAGGCCAAGACATAGATGAACCATATCGCGAATAGGACTAAAACAACCCAGGTAATTGTGACCATCATTTTCTGTTGAATTTAATCGTTATCATAACTTTGATTGGTATTTGAAATTAAGGCTCGACAAATGATTTAAGGCTACGGAAAAACGATATTTTCCTGATCCTATTTGTAAGACGGAATAGTTTTTTTCTTCTTTTACAAATTTGATATCAGCCATCGTAGCAATGGGCTTACCCCCTTCTTTGATCTCAGTCAGATTGCCGGGTATATAAACAATGGCACTAGCATTCACTGGTATCTCAACTTCTAATATAAAATCTTGTTCTGTTTTCTTCCAGGAAGAAAGTATTTTTCCTAGAACAGACTGATAGGAAGCTTTTGCCCATTGCATTGTAGCTATTTGTGGCTGTATGACTATCTCATTAAACCCTATTGCATTTTCCGCTGGCCGAATACCTGCAAGATGTCTATAACTCCATTCACTCACTGTACCAAACATGGGATGATTGTGTGAATATACATTTTCATTGTATGCCCAATGCTCCCACAAAGTAGTGGCCCCATGATCCAACATATAAACCCAACCTGGATATGTTTTATTACTGACCATTTGATAGACTATTTCAAAATAACCTGCTTTACTAAGCACTTCTAAAATGAATTTAGTTCCAAATATACCCGCACTAATATGTCCATTATTTTTGATGGTTACTTCATTTAATAACACTTGCAACACATTTTCAGTTGCACCATGAGGAATAAGATTAAAATATAAGGCATAGGCTTGTGCTGCTGCTGTATGTATATCAACATAGCCAGTTGAAGGTTGATAAAACTTAGCAATAAAAGCAGCTTTAATAGTATCCTTCAAAATTGAATATTTAACTACATCACTTTGATAGCCTAACAGCTTTGCAAACTGGACAAGAAGCTCCACATTATGATAGTAAAAAGCGGTGGCGCTTGAAGCGATCACTTGCGAATCGATACTTTCATGATCCCCAATTGTTTTTGTAATAATTCCATAATCTGCATGTTCCGTCATAAAATCAACCCATTTTTTTGCAACGGGATATTGTTGTTTTATGAGTTCAATATTTCCATAATATTGATACAGCTGTTGCATTAATACCGGTAATACAGAACCCCACTCTACAGGCCCAGATTTACCGGCCAATCCCCTATCAGCAATTCCCACAAATGGAGCAGTTTCAGTTAAACCTCCATCGGGTTGAACTGCATCAGCAAAATCAATCACCGTCTTTTCATAAAATCTTGACATATCAAAATTGTTCATGAATGATTCGCTTGTAGCCACAATATCTCCTCCATAACCAAATCTTTCTCTGTCTGGGCAATCGGACTGAACACTGAAAACATTACTTAAAAAAGTGTTTTTAGAAACTTGCATCAACTGATTAATCATTGTATCAGCACAAGAAAAATTTCCTACCTGTGCTACATCTGAATACAAGACCAATCCTTTAATATCGGTTAATTTCAAAATTCCGGGATAACCCGTTAGTTCGGCATATCGAAATCCGTGAAAAGTAAAATGTGTTTGAAAAATTTTTTCTTCTTTTTTCCCAAGAATAAATACATCTTTTGAATAAGCCGTATCAGGTGCACCAGGGCCACCTATTTTCTTACGCTTTATTTGTCCAGCAACGGAAGTCATCATATTAAGAGACCCATCTGTATATAACAGTTCTCCATACTTAACTTGAATAACGGTACCTGATTTACCTTTTGCTTTTAATTGAATTATTCCACTAAAATTTCTACCGAAGTCTACAATATAATGGCCCGTATTTATTTCTTTTATACTTAATGGCACAATAGAATCTGCCACAACAATTGGAGGCAATTGTTGCGCGTGCAATTTACCATCTGGCGCTTTTGCTATTGAAGCTTGTCGCCATTCACTTGTATTCACACCTGGCTTGTTCCAATTTGGCAGTTCTGAACCAGCATCATAGACTTCCCCCAAATAAATACTATTTCTAATAATTGGTCCGGCTGTTACCTTCCAAGTATTATTAGAAATAATTTGTGAAGTAGTGCCATCTTCATAGAGAATATTCATCTGAACAATAAATTTCGGATTGCCCACGGTAAGTCCTTTTCTAATATTTATTCTTCCCCACATCAATAATGGAAGTGGGTCATACCAACCATTTCCCAACATCATTCCTAAAGAGTTAACTCCCGATTCCAAAAAAGCTGTTACATTGTAAGTGCTGTATAAAACCCTTTTGGAATAGTCGGTCCATCCTGGATCTAATTCATGATTCCCAATTCTATTCCCATTTAAATAGGCTTCATAATAACCTATCCCACAAACATAAAGGGTAGCTTTTTGAACTTTTTTTGCAATGCCAAATTGTTTATTAAAAATTGGAGCAGGATGATCTCTATAGCGCATCGAATCGTTCGAAATAATTTCAGTGGTATCTTCTATCCATTTGCCCTTCCAATCTAATTCATGTATTAAACCCATTTCCCAATAAAAAACCTTGCTCCAGGCAGTTTCTCGGCCAAACTTATCCCAAACTTTCACTCTCCAATAATAACGTTTACCCGATGCAAGTTCCTTTCCTAAGTAACTAATATTATTGGATTGTATAGTTTCTCTCTTTTCAGAATTCCATACATCGGCTACATTATTCAATAACTTTTTTTCGCTACTGGCAACTTGAATACAATAGTAAGTTTGATATTGGCCTCTTTGATTGTTTGCCGTTCGCAACACCCACCCCAATCGTGGATTTGCTGATTCAATACCCAATGGATTATGCTGATATTCACATGTAGCCGATTCCACAATCAAAGCCTTGTGGTGATTTTTTTCAGGTTGTATTGTTTTTGCGTGTATTACAAAAAACGTAAATAACAAAAAAATACAACAGAAAATTTTTACAATAATTTTATGCATTTGGTACATTAATGGATAAAAGTTGCTGTGATCAATCAACCTCAAACGCCGATTAAACACTCTACGAAATCAACTAAATTTCAAAAGGCATTTTTCTAAATCTTTTACCTGTTGCGGCAAAAAGCGCATTGGCTAATGCTGGACCTACAGGTGGCAATCCAGGTTCTCCTAGTCCTGTAGGAGCAGCATCTGAAGGAACAAAACTCACCACAATATCTAATGGTGCATGTCTCATGCGCAAAAATTGATAGCGGTCGAAGTTTGTTTCTACCGCAGCACCTTTATTAAATGTAATTTTAGTGAGTAACGCATGTCCAATACCATCTATAATAGCACCTTGCACCTGATTTTCCGCTCCACTTAAATTAACCACACGTCCACAGTTCACAGCACAATACACCTTTTGAATTCTCGGTTTCCCTGAGATCAGTTTGATTTCAACAACCTGCGCTACATAAGTATTAAATG
>JANOYH010000319.1:0-4205 GCA_031428775.1 Bacteroidota bacterium | reverse complement strand
GCTTTTACAAAATCGTTATTAACGGTTTCCATTTTTTTATAATCGCCCGACCCTGCTTTGTCAAGTAACCTCAATTCAAACCCACCAGCGGCCCCATAGCCTGGCACAGCAGGAGGTTGAAAGTACTCGATAGTTGCTCCAGTAATATCTTTTGCTTTTTCTTCCAGCTCCAACATAATTTCCTGAACAGAATGTTTGCGGTCATCCCAATTTTTTAGATTCACCAAACATGTACCTGAATTGGCACCGGTTCCTTCGGTTAAAATCTCATATCCTGCAAGTGAAGAAACAGAAGCTACACCGTCTATTTTTTCTGCAACTTTCTGGAGTTTTTCTGCTATTTCATTTGTACGTTCAAGAGAAGATCCGGGAGGTGTTTGTATTACAGCATAAAACATTCCTTGGTCTTCATTTGGAATAAAGCCAGAAGGAAGACTATTATTTAACAACCAAGTACCTACGCAAAAAATAATTAATAAACAAAAAGTGATCATGCGTTTATTCACTATCAGTTCCAATAATTTTTTGTACCGTCCAGTAACATTATTAAACCATTTATTGAAACCAGCAAGTACCCAGGTAATAGGTGTTTTCTTTTTTACTGTTCCGTGATTATTCTTTAACATCATTACGCAAAGCGCAGGTGTTAGTGTTAGTGCCACTAACCCAGAAAGAATAATGGAAGTAGCCATGGTTATAGAAAACTGGCGATAAAAAATACCTACCGGACCAGACATAAATGCAACTGGAATAAATACTGCCGCCATTACAAAAGTGATGGCAATAATTGCCCCACTAATTTCGTGCATGGCTTCTTGTGTTGCTTTCAGTGGCGATAAATTTTTGGTTTCCATTTTAGCATGAACTGCTTCAATTACTACAATGGCATTATCCACCACAATTCCGATAGCCAATACCAATGCAAACAAAGTAATTAGGTTAAGTGAAATCCCAAAGAATTGCATGAACATAAAAGTTCCTATCAACGAAACAGGAACGGCTATTGCAGGAATTAATGTAGAACGCCAATCGCCTAGAAAAAGAAATACCACCAATCCTACCAATAAAAATGCTTCCACTAAAGTATGGATCACTTTATCAATTGATGCATCTAAGAATTTTGATACATCATAACTGATCTCATAATCCATTCCTTTGGGAAATGACCTAGCTTTAATTTCTGCAAGTTTCGCTTTTACATTTTTAATTACCTGACTAGCATTGCTTCCGTAAGATTGCTTCAACACAATAGCAGCAGAAGGTTTACCATTTATATTGCTATAAATATCGTACATGGTACTTCCAAATTCCACATCAGCTACATCTTTCAGGCGAAGTATTTCGCCTTTAGCAGTTGCTTTCAACACAACATTCTCGTATTGTTCTTTTGTGGTAAAACGACCAGAATATTTAAGTACATATTCGAAAGATTGAGAACGTTTACCCGAGCTCTCCCCTGTTTTACCCGGTGAGGCTTCAATGCTTTGTTGTTCCAGTGCATTCATTACTTCATCAGCAGATATTTTATATGCCAACATCCTATCTGGTTTAAGCCAGATCCGCATGGCATATTCGCGGTTACCTAGAATATCTGCATAGCCTACTCCATCTACCCTTTTTAATTCCGAAAGCAGGTTGATATCTGCAAAATTGAACAAGAATTTTTGATCAGTATTTGGGTCTGTGCTAAACAGATTGATATACATCAGCATATTAGATTCTTCGCGCGTGATTTTTACGCCTTCTCGAACTACCAAAGGCGGCAATTTGTTAACAACGGAAGCAACTCTGTTCTGTACATTTAAAGAAGCTTGGTTAGGATCAGTACCAAGGTTAAATATGACCTGTATTGTTGCTTCACCGTCATTTCCTGCACCGGCTGACATATATTTCATACCCGGTACGCCATTGAGAGCCCTTTCCAATGGTATGATTACAGACTTGATCAGCAATTCGTTATTAGCGCCTGGATATGCCGCGTTTACATTCACTTTTGGAGGTGATATTGATGGAAACTGCGTTACAGGCAGCTGTGTCATTGCAAGACCTCCAAGAAAAACAATAATGAGCGATATCACTATAGAGAGTACCGGCCTTTGTATAAATTTATTGAACATGAATCTGGCTATTAGGTTTGAGAACTATTCTGCTTTTAATTTAAGATGCGCTATCACTTCTTGTGGCTTTTGAAATTCAAACTGAATTTTATCGCCATCTTTTACTTTTTGCACACCCTCTAATAATATTTTATCATTTTCTGTAATACCATTCATTACAAAATACAAATCTGGTATTCTACCTGCAATACTTATGTTCCTAGACTTAATTATATTGTCTTTATCAATCACAAACACGTATATCTTGTCTTGAATTTCATAGGTTGCTTTTTGCGGTATTATCAACACGTTTTTGAATGGTACAGTCATCATTACCTTACCAGTTTCTCCATTCTTCAATAGTTTATCGGGGTTGGGGAACTTTGCCCTGAAAGCAATATTTCCTGTTTCATTATCAAACTCGCTTTCAATTGTTTGCACATCGCCTTTAAATGGGAGAAGTTGATTATTAGCAAGCAATAGGCCTACACGATTACTGGCTCTACCTTTGGCATTTGTTTGGTATTCTAGGTATTCGGGTTCGGAAACATTGAAGTAGGCAAACATCTGGCTATTGTCTGAAAGGCTTGTCAGCAGTTCACCTTCTTCAATAAGACTTCCTAATTTTTTAGGAATTCGGTCTATCAGTCCATCAAATGGTGCACGTATTTCAGTAAAAGAAAGATGCAATTTTGCCAGTGACACTTCCGCTTTAGCTTGGTCAAGTTTTGCTTGAGCCATGGCTTGTTCATTTTTGGAGATCACATTTTTAGCAACCAGATTTTTTGCATTATCTAGTTCTATTTCTGCTGCCCTAGCTTCCGCTTCTTGTTTCTGCAATTCTGCTTCGTACACTTTGGGCATGATTCTAAACAATAACATGCCTGCCTTTACAAACTGGCCTTCGTCTACATAAATATCTTGTAAGAAACCTTTTTCTTGTGCCCTCATCTCAATGTTTCTAATTGACTTGATTTGAGAAACATATTGTTTTTCAAAAGAAGTATCCATTCTGATGGCACTAGTTGCCACATATTTACTAGCTTCTTCTTTTACAACTGGAGCAGGTTTACATCCTACTAGATACAACAAGACCATCAGGCCCGCGCTTGCGATATTTTTTTTCATAATTATGGAATAAATAGTAAGCTATGAATACCTATTGGTAGGTCTTTAATGTCATTGCTTAATTGAACGGAAGATTAGAAAAGAATAGGAGAGAATAAAGAATCAGATTCTTAATGTTCTTAGTGTGATATAGATATAGGAGGTAGTGACGCTTTCTGGAGTAGGTATATTTCTTTTATTATGAGTGCGACTTAACCTAATAGTGTTAAAAGAAGCTAGTAAGTACTTTGAAAATATTTTCCTCTTTCTTAAAGATAGGCTTTCTCTATTTTCATCATCTTCCATTTCGTCAACAGAAATGTATTCCAATGCTGTTTCAAAATAAAAAGTATTCTGTTGATTTAATTCATTTGTTAGTGAAGATGCTATCAAATGTTGATTCCCTGCTTGATAAAACGAAAATGAACCCAATGATTCATGAGTAGTTGAAATACATACACCACTAAGCATTGAAAACAATAAAAGGGCTAAAATGGATAGTCTCATGGGTATCTTTCGTGGCCGAAATTAACCAAATCTTTGTGGTCAACCGCATAAAGCGATTATAATTGGCTTAAAAGAAATATACAATTTTGTTAAAAAAATCCATTTATAACAATTAATTAACCCTATTTCATTAATGCTTCCCTAACCTTGGGTGCAATTTTTGTTCCATAAATCTCAATTGATTTCATTAGTGTTGCAAGTGATGGTCCGCCTACATCCATATGTGCAGAAAAACGGGTGAGCCCAAATAATTCATGCATGTGCAATATTTTAGCAATGGCTTAAACTGTGAAGAATCACCTCCAATAATGGCAAACATAAGAGCAGCCCATGTTTGGCTGCTCTTACCACAGATTCTGGTGTACCACCAACTGCTACCCAAATATTCAAGTGATCATTCACTGCCCTAGGCAAGATCAACTAGTTATTGAGTGGTGGCCTGAATTTGCCTTTCCAGGTAATATGTGCTGATTGATTGATCTTTTGTAACAAGTC
>JANOYH010000318.1:0-5004 GCA_031428775.1 Bacteroidota bacterium | reverse complement strand
GACACCACATCATCGTTCCCATGTTCGTCCTCAGCCTCATCGTAGCTATCTTTCTTTTCAGTTGGGCAGGTACATTTATCTGTCTTGATCTTATTTATAACCCTTGAACTAACACCATTAAAATGATATGCCAGCTGGTTGTCCTGTTGGTGAAATGCACTGTTTTGTGACGCTATCTGATCCCTGTATTGCATCCTGGCTTGTTCAACAGCTTTTTCTTGTTGAAGCAATTCAAATTTTGCTTGTTGAAATTCACGAAAAGCTTTGTTAAGTTCTAGTTGACCTTGTTCTTTTTGTTGTTCTAATTGAGTGGACATTTTATTTTTTTCCAGCACTTGGCTAGAAATATTGTTTTTGGTTCTATTGCCTTTGAAAATATCCCAGGAAAGTTGTATCCCGGCCAAATAGGCATTTGCTCCAAATCCGAACATTTTGGGGTCATTCAATTGATAAGATCCAAATGCGTTTAGTTTAGGTAAATAACTCTTTTTATTTGCTTCAATTCCAAGTTCAGATGCTTCAATGATTTTTTTCATAGCCATAAAATCTGCTCTATTTTCTTGTATTACGGAAGGGGTTTCTATTATGGTAGGTTTTTGTGTGATAATAGGGCTCACTGAATAGACTGTTCCTGTATTTTGGCCCATCAGTAAGCTGAGAAAATCTGAAACATTATTAATATTTCCTTTTGTTTTCTCTAGGTTGGTTTCAATAGACCTTACTTGAAGCTCTGAATTGAGTAAATCAGATTTTTGAATTAACCCTTGTTTGAATCTATTCTCTGTAAATGCTTGAACGGATTTAGAAGTAGAAAGTGCTTCTTCCAATACTTTTAAAGAGGCATAAACCAAACCTAGTTGCAAATAGGCTTTCTGCACTTCAAATCGGATATGTTCTTTGGTTCTTTGAGTTTGGTATTGATAAACTGTGTTTCTTTTCTCTGCTGCCTTTTTCTGATAAATGAGATCCATATTCAATATAGGTTGAATGACTTCTATTTTGGTACTAAAATCAGGCGTGTTTTTGGGATGGTTTAACAAGTCGGGATTAAAATCTGCACCAGTTATGCTTTGTTGCTGCAACTTGAATCCAAATGCATTTAATGGGTTATTGGTGGTTATAGCTGTGTAACTAAACCCAACTTGAGGTAAGTAAATGGCGTCAGTTTGTTTCAAATGAGACGATGCAATATTTTCATCCATTTTAGCCAACTGTATGGCTTTGTTTTGTTGTTGTGATTTTTCTATAGCTTCTTCTAGGCTAAGAAATTCCCGTTTTTCTTGGGCTATTGCATTCATGGATATATTTATACAGAAGACAACCATTGTAATGGCTAATGTAAAAGGTGATATATTTCTGTTCATGCTTCTTCAATTTGATGCGAAAGTAAGAGCTTGAATTTCCTTGTTCAGTAACATTAGTCACTACATGGTTTCCTGATATAAATCATGTTCTTATGTAACATGTATCACAAAGCAAGGCATTGGTCTTTTTGAACTTTGAGGTATTGGAAACTGAATACAAAATCACCTAAAATGAAAAAACTTGTTATACTTGGAGCTGGTACTGCTGGTACCATGATGGCCAATCATTTATACAATAAATTGGATAGGGAAGAGTGGAATATTACAATCATCGACGAAAGAACGGAACACCACTATCAACCGGGTTATTTGTTTTTGCCTTTTGATATTTACAAACCTGAACAAATCATCAAAAAGATAAAGGATTTTATACCAAAAAATGTTTCCTTAATTCAACGTAAAATAGAAAGAATTGAGGCAAAAGAGTCATTTATAGTAATGTCTGATGGGCATCAAATAAATTACGATTTGTTGATCATTGCCACAGGATCTAAAATTGCACCAGAAGAGACAGAAGGCATGTTGGGTAAAGAATGGCAGCAATCGATTTTTGATTTTTATACATTTGAGGGTGCACTTGCTTTGCGTAATAAGCTTCGTAAGTGGGAAGGTGGAAACCTTGTTATTCATATCACTGAAATGCCCATTAAGTGTCCGGTTGCCCCACTAGAATTTGCATTTTTGGCAGATGCTTTTTTTAAGGACAAAAAAATGAGGGAAAAAGTAAACATAACTTATGTAACGCCATTGAGTGGTGCATTCACAAAGCCAAAATCTACTGCTGCACTAGAACATTTATTAGCGGAAAAAAATATTGCCATTGAAAGTGACTTTGCTATTGCTTCGATTGACAATGAAAATAAAACAATATTAGACTATGGTGGTAAAGTAGTGCCTTTTGATTTGTTAGTAACCATACCAACTAATAAAGGAGACGCATTAATGGAGCGTTCTGGATTAGGTGATGAATTGAATTTTGTGGCAACCAATAAAGAAACACTACAGCATAAAGTTTATGCCAACATTTTTGTAATTGGTGATGCAACGAATATACCTGCTTCTAAAGCCGGATCTGTGGCGCATTTTGAAGCAGAAATATTAACTGAAAACATTTTGCATTTTGTAAAAGAGGAGCCACTTAGTGCAAGTTTTGATGGACATGCTAACTGTTTTATTGAAACTGGAAATGGAAAAGCATTGTTGATAGATTTTAATTACACGCAAGAGCCCGTTACAGGAAAATTTCCTTTTGCCGGAATTGGTCCTTTGGGTTTATTGGAAGAAAGTAGTATGAATCACTGGGGAAAACTGGCATTCAGATGGATTTATTGGAATATGCTTTTAAGAGGTATTTCCATTCCATTTGTTTCGGCAAATATGAAATTGGCTGGGAAGAATATTTAATCATTTAAATTAAAAACAAATATTATGGAAAAGATTATTGCAGGTAAAACAGTAGAAGTAAATGAAGAAGGCTATTTGACCAATTTTAGTCAGTGGAACAATGAGATTGGAGAGGCTTTGGCAAAAGAAAATAATATTGAGCTTACTCCAAAACACTGGGAGTTGATTAATTATGTTCAAAATGAATTCAAAAATGAATCGCCTTTAACCATTCGAAAAATTGGGAAAAGTGGG
Source organism: Bacteroidota bacterium (assembly GCA_031428775.1). Lineage (GTDB taxonomy): Bacteria > Bacteroidota > Bacteroidia > Chitinophagales > Chitinophagaceae > Sediminibacterium. The sequence continues at coordinate 2,002 of JANOYH010000318.1, read as the reverse complement.
GTGGTGGACATCAAAGAACTTTATGCTTTGTTTCCAGTTGGCCCATTGAAAACTGCTACCAAAATTGCAGGAATTCCGAAGCCGGCGGGATGTATTTAAGTATTTAAATTTCAAAACCTTAAAAATACAATTATGAATGAGTTTAATGGAGAAGTTAGAAAGATGATGATCATACTTTCTAAGGCATCACTTGAAAATGTGTATGCCGCATTTGTACTAGCAAATGGAGCTAGAATGGAAGGAATAGAAGCGGAAATGTTTTTTACCTTCTTTGGATTAGAAGCATTGCACAATAAGAAAATGGACCATTTGCATGTGGCTACAGTTGGGAATCCTGCTATGCACTTGCCTACGATGATTGGTGGATTGCCCGGAATGGAAGCATTTGCTACTAGTATGATGAAAAAAGAAATGGAAAAATTGGATATGCCAGAAGTGAGAGAATTTTTAGAAATACTTTCTGCTTCAGGTGTTAAACTATGGGCATGCAAACTAGCTATGGAAATGTTCCACTATAAAAAAGAAGACATGTTCTCTGCGATGGATGGAATATTGACTGTAGGTGATTTTTATAAACAAGGATCAGGAATTGGGACGCATATGTTATTCATATAAAAACTTGTATCATTGTGTTGCAGCTTTCCATGTAATATATCCTCCTGATAAATTGGCGATGTTTTCATAACCATTTTGACGGAGGATTCTTTGTGCAAGGTAGCCTCTTAGTCCTGCTTCACAATAGATATAAATATTTTTATCGATTGGAATTTCTTGCATTCTTGACCTGATTTCATCTACAGGTATATTAATAGCGTTTGTAATATTTCCGGCTTCAAATTCAGCGTTGGTTCTTACGTCTAACAAGACCGAATCTTTAGAGATAATGGCTACTTCATCCCAATAGAAGATACGAAGTCTGTTGAGCAAAATATTTTCTGCAACAAATCCAGCCATATTTAAGGGGTCTTTGGCAGAAGAATAAGGAGGAGCATATGCATGTTCAAATTCTGTTAGCTCATAGATATTGCTACCTCTTTGTATGATAGAAGCAAGGACGTCAATTCTTTTGTCAACTCCATCATAACCTGCTATTTGTGCACTAAAGATTCTTCCATCTTCAGGTGAAAAAGCTATTTGAATGGCCATTTGTTTTGCACCAGGATAGTAACTAGCGTGTGAGTTACTGTGGTTCGTTGAAACAATATGTTTGATATTGGCAGTTTTTAAATGTTTAGATGCAGTGCCTGCAGTTGCTACAGTCATGTCAAATACTTTTACAATGGCTGTATTGATAGCGCCTTTATATTTTGAGCTATTACCTAACACGATATTATTTGCACAAATTCTTCCTTGTTTATTAGCTGGACCAGCTAAATAGGTATTCATAGATTGTCCAGTAATAGGGTTTTCGAATTCTATCGCGTCTCCAACAGCATAAATGTCTGGATTTGATGTTTGCAAATACTGGTTCACCCATATGCCTTTTGCAGGGCCAAGATCTAGTCCTGCTAACGTGGCTAATTTTGTATCTGGTCTTACGCCAATTGATAATAAGACCATATCCGCATCTATGGAAGTTCCGTCTTGGAACATTACGCTAACTGCATTTTCCAAAGCTTTAAAACCTGATACCGTTGTAGAAAGTTTTAGGTCAACACCCTTTGATCGAATATGTTCCTGCACTATTGCAGCAATTGGAAAATCTAAAGGTGCAAGTATTTGGTTCCCCATTTCTATGATACTCACTTGCATCCCTAGGTTGTGCAGATTTTCAGCCATTTCCAAACCAATAAAACCTGCTCCAATGACCACTACCTTTCCTGTCTTGTGTTTTTCTACATATGACTTAATATAGTCGGTATCGGCAACATTTCTTAAGGTAAAAATGCCAGGTAAACCGATTCCTGGTAGGGGTGGACGAATTGGCTCTGCTCCTGGAGATAGTACCAGTTTGTCGTAGGTTTCCTCATAAATGGTACCTGTAAGTAAGTTTTTGGCTCTC
>JANOYH010000317.1:0-10078 GCA_031428775.1 Bacteroidota bacterium | reverse complement strand
ATTGAAGAAGCAGAATTCAAAAGTACCCTCAATAAGCCAGAAGACGAGCTTCCTGCCGTTTTGCAAATCAATGCAGGCGCTGGTGGTACAGAGAGTCAGGACTGGGCAGAAATGCTTTTACGCATGTATCGGATGTATGGCGAAAAGCAAGGTTGGAAAGTAACTGAATTAGACTTTCAAGACGGTGATGGCGCAGGTATTAAAAGTGCCACTTTACAATTCGATGGCGATTTTGCCTACGGATTTTTAAAAGCGGAAAGTGGGGTACACCGATTAGTAAGGATCTCACCTTTTGACAGTAATGCCAGAAGGCATACTTCTTTTGCTTCTGTGTTTGTTTATCCATTAATTGACGATAGTATTGAAATTGAAGTAAACCCTGCCGATGTGGAATGGGCTTTTTATAGGAGTGGAGGTAGCGGAGGTCAGAATGTAAATAAGGTAGAAACGGCAGTCCGACTTAAACACGGACCCAGTGGTTTTATCATTGAATGTCAACAAGCCCGTACACAAGGAGAGAACCGCGAATTAGCCATGAAGATGCTAAAGAGCAGGTTATATGAAGAAGAATTGCGCAAGCGGCAAGAACAACTCAATGCCACCAATGCTGGCAAGAAAAAAATTGAGTGGGGCAGCCAAATTCGAAGCTATGTTTTTCATCCCTATAAAATGATCAAAGACCACCGAACAGATTTTGAAGTGGGAAATGTAGGCCCGGTTATGGATGGTGAATTAGACGGCTTTATCAAAGCATTTTTGATGATGGAAAAAGAAGAAGCGGGTAAATAATTCCTTGTTGTCCAATCCTTTATTTCTTCTGCTGACTTGGTTCAAACCTAAACCAAAGATACCCCCCCATAATGGCAATCATAGATGCAAGCAATACGGCTATTTTAGCAATGTCTTGCGTGGCAATCTCTTTAAATGCAAGGGTAGAAATAAAGATACTCATGGTAAAGCCAATGCCAGCTAATATACCTGCGCCGATTATTTTATTCCATGTTACTCCATAAGGTAGTTCAGCCCATTTCTTTTGCACTAGAAAATAACAAAAGGCTGTTATGCCCAGTGGTTTTCCAACGCATAATCCAAATAGAATACCCCATCCTAAACTACTATTGAGTGATTGTATACTATTTGCTGGTATGGGTATTGCTGTATTAGCTAAGGCAAATAAAGGGATAACTATAAAATAAACGGGTATATGTAGTTTGTTTTCAAGTGGTTTTAAGTATTTCAATGGGATCAAAAAAGCAAATATCACAGCAGCAACTGTAGCATGGATTCCTGAATTAAACATGCAATACCATAGAAGTAGTGCAAGGATAATATGCCATACCCCAAAAACAATTTGTTTTTTATTTAAGAAGTAAATGATTCCTATAATAATCACAACCCCTATCAAATACCAGATTTGTAAATGGCCACCATAAAAAAGGGCAATCACAATAATAGCTCCTAGGTCGTCTATAATTGCCAAAGCAGTTAGAAATATTTTCAAGCCCATGGGAACGCGTTTACCCAATAGCGCTGCAACCCCTAAGGTAAAAGCGATATCAGTGGCAGTGGGGATGGCCCATCCGCTTATTTCAGTACCCCCTTTGTTAAATAGAGCAAATAAAATTGCAGGCACAATCATTCCACCTAATGCCCCAAATATGGGTAGTAGCGATTTTTTGATGGAAGACAATTGTCCTTCAAGCATTTCTCTTTTTATTTCCATACCTGCTAATAAAAAGAAGAAAGCCATCAACCCATCATTGATTAACAGTAATGGAGAATTGGGCAATGAAATAAATCCGATATTTAAATGGTGTTCTTCAATTCCAGAAAAAGTATCATTGATGAAATGCAAATAGGGCCCCGCTATGATTGGCCAATTGGCCATCAGCAGTGACAATCCTGTACATACCAATAATATAATACCAATGGATTTGCTATCGTGCAAAAAAACAAGTAAAGGGTCTATTAATTTATTTTTGAAAAATGTAATCATAAATATCGTTTAATAGTCCATATCTTTTTACTACATGTAAAAATCAATAATCATTCACCAACATTTGAAACTTACTCTTGGGTCTTCTATCTTCCTGCCATTTAAAATTTCTCAGTTTCAAATCTTCATGGTTCACTTGTCTCATTGGATACGCATTTCCAGTTAGATTGTTTCGGAAGACAACCTTCTGTGGTTTATTGTCTTCAAAACTGATATCAATCATTTCGGCTTCCGATTTATTAACACCAGTAAAATGTTTAAAATCGTCTAGTCCATAATATACATTTTCGGCATTGCCTTTTGCGCGCATGAAATTGATCTGACCGTCTACAAACAAGGCATTGATACTATTACCCTTCAATTGATTATAATAGTCGGCACTACTATCTGCTTTATTAATAGCCATTGCATTTTCATACACAAACAATCTTTCAGGTTTTTTATTTGCCAGAAATAAATACAAAGTGTCGCCACTTATTTGATTGCTCTGTGACCATGCAACGGGTTCTTTGAACATTCTAAACACCGAGTCGCCTAAAGAATAAAACAAGCTGTCGCATACGGCTTGCAAAGAATCTGAAAAGATACGTACATGATAAAAAGCTTCTATGAATTTGTCATTGCTACTATCTTGATTTTCCTTCTCTGATTTTATTTTAATGATTGTTCGATGCAGGCTACTATCTTTCTGTTGCATACTACTATCCCTGACAGTGGGCACTTTCCTGGTCTTGATTAATTCTGATAATTTCGCTGAATACAAAGTATCTGCCGTCACGTAAATGCTGTCTTTGCCTTGCTTGATTAACAATAATGGTTTTTGCGTTGCAAGGAAGGCCGACTTCTTTTTATTGGTCTTAATATTATTGGCAATCAGGTCGTATCCCTCCGCAGTATCTTTTCCTCTATACACAGCATTGCCTGAAAACTCACTTAGTCCCGTGCTATCATCAAATGCCATATCATCGGCCGTAAAGGTATAAGTGCTATCGTCTATCAATGAGCGTTGACGCAATACCCCTTTTTTATTTTTCACATCTATCCAACCATCTTTTGTGGTGATGGTACGTTTTTCATTTAGAATAGTAGATGGACAAGTAAATGTAGCAATATCAGTGCTGGTATTGTATTGTAAGGTATCAGTATTGATGGTGTATTCAGGGTCTACCAATTTCACTTTTTGTTTAAAAACCACGTCTTTAGTATCTCCATAATAATATCCCTCACGGCTAGTGAGAATAGTTTTTTTGTCAACTACTTTGCCGCCATTTCTATAGATACCAATCTTGAGGGTTACGTTATATTCTAGGTCGTCTGTTGTTAAAATAGCTTTACCATCAGTGAGTTTCACTTTCTTTTTTAAGAAGGCTTTTTTTTCTTTTCCTAAATATTCAAGGTATTGCGCATAGGTATGTACACTGTCGGCGTCGTTGATATGCACATTGCCAAAAGCTTCAAGCATATTTTGTACACCATTAATGACAATACTATCTGCATAAAACAGGGTTTTGTCTTGGCGCACCAACACATTCCCTCCCAAAGAAACTAGGGTAGTGACGCTATCTATTTTTACCGCATTGTACCTATCGGCTTTTAAAATGTCAATTTGTTTACCTGGTGCCACAGAGTCGGTTATGTTTCTTTGTGCAAATAAATTTGTACAAAGAAACAGTATGCAAATACTGCAAAAAGATTTTATTGACCCATTCATTTCTTTTCGGTCTTAGTAGAATCGGCTAGTGGTGCCATCAAGGGTCCGGTTTTGTCTTTTTTCCCAAACACGGAAACGTTCACATACCTTTTTGGATGCATGCGCAAATCGTCGATCAAAATATTGGCGCTGATCATGGTATTATTCAAGTTATTGTAGAGTGCTTTGTCATTCATCAATTTGCCCAATGAACCTTCTTGAGAATCTAGTTTTGTTATTACCGTATTGAGTTTAGTCATGGCGGTTTTTAGTTGTGCAACACTTCCTTCAATATCTGCTTTTGATAAATTTTCTGTGGTCTTTTCAACATTAGACATTGTTTTATTTAACTTCTCATTATTGTCTGCTAAGTTTTTGGTAAAACTATTTACATTGTTCATGGACTGTGCAATAGTACCAGCTTGTTGATCCAACATTTTTTCAATGGATACTGCAGAGAGTGTTAAACTAGCAGTTGTTTGATTCATGTTCGCTATCACTTGCTGCAGATTGTTTTTAGTAGTAGGATCAAAAATGGTATTGATATTTTTCAATACATTATCTAATGATTGTATGGTTTGTTTTAAGTGTTCGCCAACTGGTCCCAGTTGATCCATGATTCCACCTATCAATCCTATTTCAGATGATGTCTGAATAGTATCTCCGGTTTTCATCACCTGAGTTGCATTTCCCAATTTAATTTCAATACTTGGGGTGCCTAGCATACTCTCTTTGATCAGTGCCACTGAATTAGTGGGAATATGATAATAATCTTTTAGTTTAATAGTGACCAAAATACTAGACAAAGCTTTGTCGGTATTTTCTATTTCAAAAACGGAACCCACTTGAAAGCCATTGATGTACACTGGATTAGAAACCATAATGCCTTTTGTATCTGCATATTTGGCAAAAACATAGTGGCCAGTTTTAAACATGGTCTTCCCTCTTAAGAAATTAAAACCAAGGATCAGAAAGGTTATGGCAATGGCTGTTAAAGCACCCACTTTGGTTTCGTTTGAAATCTTCATAGTTACAAATCTAAGGGTTCTTCATTATTTTGCTACACCATTGCTCAGCTGTTTTTCCAGCGAGAATTTATAGCGTTTGAGAGAACGGATGATTACTTCGCATATTTCGCGTTGTCCGTCTTCACTATTTAGATAGGCTTCTTCTTCTGGATTGGAAATAAAACCTGTTTCAATTAAAACAGAAGGCATGGCTACTGCTTGCAATACCCAAATGCCCTTTTGGCGTTGTTGGGCTTGTCTGCTAACGCGTCCAACTTTTTGAAACTCTTCTTCAATAGTCAGTGCCAGATTAGCGCTTCTTTGAAAATATTGTTGTGTTTTTAAAGTTGAGATCATCATTTTGGTGGGGTCATTGGCATTGGTTTCACTCAAAATCTTTGCAGAAACACTATCCATATACATATCCATATTTTCGCTCAAAGCTTCCTTTTGGGCGTCGGCTTTACGAACCCCATAGATAAAGGTTTCTGTTCCTTTGGCTGGATTGGGGGTGGTCCAAGTATTGTAGTCAGTTACTTTACGCGTATATTTTTTCCTTTTTTTGCCCTTTCCTTTATAATAGGTTTCCGTATGGTGTCCCACAACTTCTTTGTGTTTGATGGCAACAGCGTCATTTACGTGAATGCAAACAAATAAATCGCCTTTTACTTGATTGGCTATCTGTGCCTTGGTTATTACAGAATGAAAGATATCAGTCCTTCTGGTCATGACCACTTCAATATCTGGCATTTCATCGTGCATCATTTGCTCTAGTTTCAAAGCCACGGCAAGGGCAATGTCTTTTTCATTTGAAAAGCCACCTCGTCCACCTCCATCGGCGCCACCATGCCCCGCATCTATCACAATTTTTCGCAATACCTGTTTTTGGGTAGGGGCATTTTTTGGATGGATGAATGACATGGTCACCAAACCACCTAAAATACATATGAAAAAAGCTAATATAGTTCTCCGCATCATATCAATTCGTTAAAGGATTTTTCACAGGTACCATTTTACACTTCTAAGGCCTTATTTTTGCCCCAGAGAATTATGATTAAACTGTGCAAATTTAACGTAAAAATGGTGCTGGGTATTGTTGTATTGGCTTATTTGCTGATATTAACAATTCATACAGAAGCTTCGAAAGCACAGCAAAAGTTGTTTTTTTCAACTTTTGAAACTACTCGTGATACCGTACCAGATGCTATTCCAGTGAAACCTAAACTGGAAAGAGACCCAGACGACAGTGCTAATATTGACAGTTTACCCAAAGTAGATACCCTTCATATTTCTAAGGATTCTATAGATGCACCCATAAAATATACAGCGGAAGATTCTGGCGTGTTGATAATTGCTACCAGAAAATTTGAACTTTATGGGAAAGCTAAAATGGACTATAAGGATATGGCATTAGATGCGGCTACAATTCAATACGACCAACAAACGCAGGAAATCAGGGCTTTTGGTGGGATAGATACTGCCAATAATCCCCTCAACAAACCCCATTTTAACCAAGGGGAAACCAAAACTATCAGTGATTCCATTGCATTTAATACAAAAACAGGTAAGGCACTGATACAAAATACCTATTTACAAGAAGGGGAGATTTTTGTGAATGCGGTTAGGCTGAAAAAAATCAATGCCAATGAAGCGTTTGCCCAAAAAGCGCGTTTTACAACTTGTAATTTAGATACCCCGCATTTTGCTTTTAGAACTGGCAAGATGAAAATCATTAATGATAAGATTGGTGTTTCTGGTCCAGCTTATCCTGAATTTGAAATGGTGCCCATGCCAATTGGAATTCCCTTTGGCATTTATCCCCTGTATAAGGGTAGGCATTCAGGAATCTTGGCGCCTTCTTTTGTAACTAGTGAAGATTTTGGGGTTGGTCTAGAAGGGTTGGGATTTTATAAAGTGATCAATGACAATGTAGACGCAACCATTAAGTCGAATTTGTATTCCTATGGTGGCTGGCTCATCAATTTGAATTCAAAATATATCAAGCGATATCGTTATGCTGGTAATTTAAACGTGACTTTTCAGAACTCAAAAGCGTTGAACAGATCTGGTACAGTTAAAGAGGAGTTTAGTGTTTCTAAATCGTACATGATTAACTGGAGTCATAGCATGGATAATAGGGCTAGGCCAGGTACCAGTTTTGGCGCCAGTGTAAATTTTGGTAGTACAAAATTCAATCAGTCTTTATTGAATAATCCCTATGCGAATTTTAATAACCAATTAAGTTCTTCTATCAATTACTCGAAAGACTGGCGCGGAAAATATAATCTTTCCATGAATGCCAACCATAACCAGAACAGTAATTCAGGTTTGGTGAATTTGAACCTTCCAACAGCCAATTTTAACGTGGTTACTTTTTATCCATTGCAGAAAAAGGAAAGCGTAGGTTCGGCTAAATGGTATGAAAAATTAGGATTAGGATATAGTGGCAATATTCAAAATCAATTTTCATTTTACGATACTGCGTTCAATTTTAAACGTATGTTAGACACGGTACAATGGGGGGCGCAACACAATATCCCCATTACTTTATCGCTTCCTTCACTCGGACCAATTACCATTGCTCCCAGTGTTTCTTATGAAGAGCGTTGGTATGGACAAAGAAATTTTAAAACATGGAATAAGACTACTGAAAAAGTAGATACCGTCATTCAAAAAGGATTTTATACCGCTAGGCAAATGGGATTTGGAATAGGAGCCAATACCAGAATTTTTGGTACGTATTTATTTAAAAAGAGCAAAGGTGTTCAAGCCATCCGACACGAAATCAGGCCCAATCTTTCTTTGAACTATAAGCCGGATATGGCGTATAAATATCATTATACTACGCAGGTTGATACTTTTGGAAGAGTACAACGTTTTTCTGAGTTTGATGGTGGCATCATGGGCTCTTTTTCGGAAGGAAAATTTGGAGGGATGGGCTTTGGGGTTGACAATTTATTGGAGATGAAAGTGAAGGATACAAAGGATACCACTAATAAAGAATCCAAAAAAGTAAAGCTGATTGATGGATTCGGATTTTCATCGTCTTACAATTTGATGGCAGATAGTTTTGCTTTGGGCAATTTTAATTTATACGCACGTAGTACCTTATTTGAAAAAGTAAATATTACTGCCAATGCAAACCTAGATCCGTATAAAGTTGATAGCAGGGGATTTAGAATCAATGAATTGATGATTGGTACTGGAAAGCCGGGAAGAATCACTAGTGCCAACTTGGCCATCTCTACTTCCTTTAAGAGTAAAACAAAAGACGGTAAAGACGACAAAGGCACCAAAGACCTTCCACAAGATCCTTTTATGACTCCGGATGAGCAACAAAGGCAATTGCAGTTTGCTCGCGCCAACCCTGCAGAATTCACAGATTTCAATGTTCCTTGGACACTTAGCTTTTCTTATTCATTGAACTATACCAATACCATGAAGTCTGATTATAGTGGTTTTGAGGGAAAAATTTATTCGTCTATGAATTTTAACGGCGACTTCACCCTTACGCCTAAATGGAAGATGGGAGGCACGGGTTATTTCGATTTTAATGAAATGAAACTGCAGCAGTTGAGTATGTTTGTAACGCGCGAAATGCACTGTTGGCAATTGTCTATCAATGTTACGCCAATTGGACTGTATCGATCATTCAATATTACCATCAATCCTAAATCAGGCATCCTACGCGATTTAAGGATTAATAGGAGTAGAACATTTTCTAATTATTAGAAGGATAAATTTTCAGCTCATTCTCTAATTAATTATTAGCCAAATAATAATCGCTCATAATTTGAAAAACTTTATCGCGAAGTTCTTTGGAGGTTAGGCCGATAGGGCTCACAGGTGCAAGAAAATGGATGGCCACGGGATGGGGTACTAAATAAAAAGCTTTATCGGTAGGCATGGCTTTTTTGGTGTGCAAAATTACTGCGGGAATCACTTCGGTTTGCGTAGAAACAGACAGTTTAAATGCACCATCATAAAATTGCTTCATGGGTTCTTTAGTAGTGTTGCGCGTTCCTTCGGGGAAAATACACATGTGGAAACCCTTTCTGAGAGCGGCTTTCATGTCGTCGAAACTTTTTCTTCTACTTGCATCACTTTTTCTGTCTACCAAAACAGAGCCGCGGGCATAAAAGAAACCAAATAATGGAATCTTTGAAAATTCTTTTTTTGCAATGGTCTGATTAGGGCCAGGGATAAATGGTGCAGAAAGTGGTACGTCCAATAATGCATTATGGTTACAGGTAATGATATACGTTTGGCCCTTTTTGAAATGTTCTTTTCCTTTTACGGTAACAGGGCATCCAATCATGTGCAACCAAGTCCACTGCCATCCTTTTGAAATCAGGATAAACCACCACATTCCTTTGGGATCTTTGATTAGTTTGGTTAAAAGTGAAGGGATCAAGATGAGCAGAAAAGTGCTGGCAAAACTAAACAAGCCCCAGAAAGCCCAGAACCTAGCAAATATTTCAAGAAGAATATTAGAAGAATGTTTTTTGCTCATGATGCTCATTTTTCAATCGGTGTGCAATATCCAACATTTCTTTTAAAGCGCACTATCAGAAGCAGCAGCGTTTTATTTTGCATCTTCATTTTCTACTTGATCAATACTCCAATCGATTGGATCAAATCCATCGCGCATTAGAAGCTCATTGGTTCTACTAAAATGTTTGCATCCATAAAAACCTTTTTCAACGCTAAAAGGAGAGGGGTGTGCAGCTTTTAAGACATGGTGTTTGGTCTCGTCAATCAAACCCTGTTTTTCTTGTGCAAACCGGCCCCATAAGAGAAAAACCACACCCGTTTTTTCGTCGGATATTTTTCTGATTACGGCATCGGTAAATTGGGTCCACCCAATTTTAGCATGACTGGCGGGCTCATTTGCTCTAACTGTGAGGCTGGCATTAAGCAATAAAACACCCTGTTCGGCCCAAGGGGTGAGGTTGCCGGCTTTAGGAATGGGCAGGCCGATATCTTTGTTGAGTTCTTTGAAAATGTTTTGGAGAGAAGGAGGACAAGCCATGCCATCTGGCACAGAAAAGCTCAATCCATGTGCTTGACCGGGTCCATGATAGGGGTCTTGGCCAATAATCACCACTTTTAAATCAGTAAAAGGCGTTTTTTCAAAAGCGTTGAAAATGAGGCTTCCTGGGGGGTAAACGGTGGCATTTGTGGCCTTTTCGGTCTTTAAATGGCTCGCAATCTGCAAAAAGTAGGTTTTTGAGAATTCGTCTTTCAGTAGATCTTTCCAGCTTTCTTCAATTTTTACCTGCATTTTCGTAATTGATTTTGGTTGCAAACTAATTAAAATTTATTTTCGCAGCCCTCAAGGTAATTTATTGCCTTGAATGGTTCGGTAGCTCAGCTGGATAGAGC
>JANOYH010000316.1:0-12819 GCA_031428775.1 Bacteroidota bacterium | reverse complement strand
GGAGGAATCACTGGTTGAGAACCTTGTGGGCCGTAAGCCAACATTGCGGGCACGTAAAAACGACCCTTTCCACCTTTACCAAATAATTTCAAACCTTCGTCCCATCCTTTAATTACAGCACCTGTACCAACAAGCACATCATAAGGAGTACCGCCACCTGGTGCAGTTTTCACCATATTAGAATCAAAGACTTTACCGTCTAAGAAATAGCCTCTGTATAGAACAGACGACTGCATACCAGAATCACCCTTAGGGCCTTCACCTGGCGTAGTAATTTCAACCAATACACCACCTGGGGTGCTGGTTGTTTTGATGCCTTTCTTTTCTGTATAAGATTTTAAAGCAGTAATTTCTTTTTGCTTTTCTAGTTCTAGTTCTTTTTGGTAGTCGACCATCATTTCAGGCTGACCAGGGAATACTTTAATAATATCCACTTTACCGGCAATGAAATCGCCTTTATGGAAAATGTTATTGTATTCAACCATACCCATTTTTTTAAGGGTATCGATGCTCAAGCGGAAATCAATTTTATCGCCTTCAGAACTGGAAGTCAACAATTCTGTGAAATTGTATTTACCCAAGTGTGCGGTATCTAATACAAAATAAACAGGGATATGATCAAAGGAAGAACTGAGGGTACTATCTTTTGCAGTTAGTTTGTACTCGATGTTCATTTTAATGGCCTGACCATGTTTCAATTTTTCTTTACCATTGCCTTTTGTAAATTTATATGCAAGGCCGCTGGGTGTCTTTTCATATTGGTTACAACTTGCAAACAATACAATCGCTAATAAAAGCTGGATGGTGTTCTTGATCATTTTATTGGAGTTGGTTTTGATATTCTTTTATTACTTGTTTAAATTTTAATACGGTGTTTTCTAAACTATCGCTACTTCTTCCTCCAGAAGCGTTAACGTGTCCACCTCCTTCGAAATGTTTGCGTGCAAATGCATTCACATCAAATGAGCCTTTACTTCTAAAGCTCCACTTTCTTTCTTCGTCTCTATCGATCACTATTGCGCCAAAACGAATGCCTTTGATGGTGAGCAAATAATTGACAAGTCCTTCAGTATCACCCGTTTTAATGTCAAACTTATGCAAATCAGCGCGTGTAATATACATCATAGCTGTATTGTATTCGTACAATACTTCCATTCTATTTAATAAAGCATAACCAATAAAACGCAAACGGTTTTCTAAAAAATTATCATAGATCTCTTCGTGAATCAATCGATGGTCTAGTCCCAGGTCTTTAAAATGCGCTATGGCTCTATGAACAGATGCGGTTGTAGCAGGGAAACGGAAGGAACCGGTATCGGTCAATAGGCCGGTATATAAGCACTGCGACATAGTAGTGTCTAACAATTCAGCATGACCAGATGCCATAATAAAATCATAGACCATTTCGCAGGTTGAGCTTTTGCTGGTTATACTAACTCCATAATTAAAAGCATCTTCCTGAGGTTGTTCGTGGTGATCAATCAACACTTTGATGCATTTGGCCTCTGTTAAAGGCTTTTCCATATGTTTGGTTCTATGCAATACGTTGAAGTCGAGGCAAAATAACCAATCAGTAGCATCAATGATTTTGAGTGATTTCTCTTTGTTTTTCTCAAAGTCAATTACTTTGTCAACGCCAGGCATCCAGTCTAAGAAATCGGCCCAGTTGGTGGGTGATATCACTTGTACCTCATGTCCCATGGCTAATAAAAAATGGTATAATCCCAATGCCGAACCCATAGCATCGCCATCAGGTTTCTGGTGCATGGTGATGACCGCTTTTTTGGGAGTATTCAGTAATGGGTAAAAATGACTGACGCTTTGCATAGATTGGCGGCAAAATTGCACTTTCCGTCTTATTATATCAAAACAATTTATCCCTATTTAACAAAAACTATTCAATTCCCTCCTTTTTCAGCGGTAATTATCAGTAGTTTTGCAGCCGAAATTGACATTATATGAGTAATAGAACATTTACAATGATTAAACCGGATGCCACCTCAAAGGGTTATACCGGAGCAATTTTAGACCAGATGATCAAAGCTGGCTTTACTATTAAGGCAATGAAATGGATTAGACTAACCGAAGAGCAAGCCGGTTTATTCTACGATATCCACCGTGCAAGACCCTTCTTTCAGGAATTGGTAGATTTTATGATTAGTGGACCAATTGTTGTAGCAATTCTTGAAAAAGACAATGCAGTAGCAGATTTTAGGGAATTGATAGGTGCCACCAACCCTGCCAATGCAGCGGAAGGAACTATCCGTAAAAACTTTGCAGCATCTATTGGTGAAAACGCTGTTCACGGAAGTGATAGTGATGAAAACGCCCTTATAGAAGGAGATTTTTTCTTTGCTAAATTGGATAGGTTTTAATTTTTTAAATATTCCTATTAATTAAATTCTCCAAATATTCTTGCCTACCACTTATTACTGCGGGTTCTCCGGAACTCGCAGCAATATTTCTTAAGTCTTCTAGCGATAACAATCCCGATTCAAATTCCTTACCTTTTCCGCTATCAAAACTGGCATAACGTTCAGTGCGGATTTTCTGGTAATCTGATTGTTTCAATATTTTATCTGCTATCAACAAGGACCTTGCAAAGGCATCCATTCCACCTATATGCGCATAGAATAAGTCTTGTTCATCGGTACTATTTCTTCTGCGTTTAGCATCAAAATTTATTCCCCCACCTGCAAATCCGCCTGCTTCTACAATGATCAACATCGCTTCTACCAACTCATTGATATTAGTGGGGAACTGGTCTGTGTCCCATCCATTTTGGTAATCACCTCTGTTGGCATCCATACTACCTAACATACCCGCATCCACTGCCACTTGTAATTCGTGTTGGAAAGTATGTCCCGCAAGTGTAGCATGATTGACTTCAATATTTAGTTTAAAATCACTCAATAGATCATACTGACGCAAAAATCCGATCACGGTTTCTGCATCATAATCATATTGGTGTTTGCTGGGCTCGCAGGGCTTTGGTTCTATGAAGAATGTTCCCTTAAATCCATTCTTACGCGCATAGTCTTTTGCAGTATGCAAGAATTGAGCAAGATGCTCTTTCTCTCTTTTCATATTGGTATTGAGCAGACTCATATACCCTTCTCTTCCACCCCAAAATACATAGTTCTCCCCACCCAACGCAATAGTAGCATCCAATGCGGCCTTCACTTGTGCAGCACCATGCGCCAACACCTGAAAATCTGGATTGGTTGAAGCCCCATTCATATATCTGCGGTTAGAAAATAAATTGGCCGTTCCCCATAATAGTTTTATGCCACTGGCATCTTGCTTTTGTTTTAAATAAGCTGTAACAGCAGCCAATCTTGCTTCATTATCGGCTACGTCATTGGTATAATCCACCACATCAACATCATGAAAACAATAATATGGGAGACCCAATTTGGTCATAAATTCAAAAGCAGCATCGGCCTTGTCTTTTGCTCTCGCAATTGCGTCCGACTGACTATTCCAAGGAAAGATATGCGTAGGTTCTCCAAAAGGATCGCCCCCATTACCCACAAAACTATGCCAGTAGGCACAGGCAAAACGAAGCCATTCTTTCATGGTTTTTCCAGCAACCACCTGTGTTTCATTGTAATATTGGAATGCCAAGGGATTGGTGGATGTAGTTCCTTCATAAACTATTTGACCTACGCTTTTGAAATAGGTGTTTTCTCCTAGAAGGACTGGCATAATCGTTTTTTTTGGGGTTAATAGAACAAATTGATAAGAACAAATTAAAGCATATAAAACGACTTCAAAACTATGTTTTTTACATTAAATATAAAAATCATGGACAACTCAAATCTGATTAAGGATAGGTTTTAGGAATTTGACCTTAACTTAGCATTTTAACGGATGAACCAATGGCTAAACCTTCGATTACTATTAAGGATATTGCAAAAGCTTTACAACTTTCACATTCTACTATTTCAAGGGCATTGAAAGACAGTTATCAAATTGGTGAAGAAACAAAGAAGCGGGTTCAAGCCTATGCCAAAGCACATAATTATCACCCTAACTTGATGGCTCAAAGCCTTAAAAATCAAAAAACAAGAAGTATTGGAGTGATCCTAAGTTCACTATCGAAAGTATTTTTTGCTGAAGTGATTACTGGAATGGAATTTGTTGCATCACAAAAAGACTACCATGTTATTATTACCCAAAGCATGGAAAATTTTGAAAAAGAGAAAAATAATTTAGAGCAATTAACATGGCGTTCTATTGATGGTTTGTTGATTTCTCTTTCTGCAGAAACGAAGGACTTTTCTCAAATCAAAGCCATTCAAGAACAAGGCATTCCAGTAGTTTTTTTCGATCGAATTACCAATCAAATTGATACGCATACCGTAATTGCCGACAACTATCAAGGCGCGTTTAAACTAACAAATCATTTGATAGAACAAGGGTATAAAAAAATTGCTCAGGTTACCAGTTCATTAGAGATTTTTACTACTAAAGAACGACTAGATGGTTATCAAGATGCACTCAAACAAAACGGCATTGACATCAATGAAAATTATATTTGCATTTGCGATCAAGGAGGTGTTGATGCCAATGAGGTTGATCAACAAATGGCTAAATTAATGGCATTAGACAATCCTCCTGATGCCATATTTGCAGCATCTGATTTAATATGTTTGAGTTGTTTCGATTATTTACAAAGAAATCAAATTGCCATTCCAAAACAAGTGGCCATTGCCGGTTTCAGTAATTTCAGTTCTCCACAACTATTTAATCCTAGCCTCACTACGGTTAAACAGCCTGCTTTTGAAATGGGCAAAACAGCCATGGAATTATTGTTGGAATTGGTGGAAAGCAAAAGACCTGTTACTGATTTTAAGCATATCAGTATCCCCACCGAACTCACTATAAGAAGCTCCACCCAACACCTCTAGTCAATTTCTTTTTTTCATGAAAAGTATTCCCATTATTGCCCATTAATGGCAATGGTTGCACTGGTCGATTTTAGTCCCTCGGCACTTACCTTGATACTAATAGAACCCTTTGCAGCAGTTGCTTTTACTATTGCAATACTTCTGCCTTTATAAGATTGTCTTTGTTTGGCTTGAAAGGATTCATGACTATTGATATCTCCATTATCCAAACCTGCGATACTGCCTTCTCCTGTTAGGTCAAACTTCACAAGATTATCTGCATTTGGGCAAAGTATGCCTGTCTCATCCAGTACCTGAATACTTGCAAAAACAACATCGTCCCAGGTGTTTTTTACGGTGTTTTTATTCAAGGTAATTTGAAGCTTAGCAGGCTTTCCTGCTGTCCTTAAAATTTCATTCACAACTACTACCCCTTTATTTTTTCCAACGGCTTTAATGGTACCTTTTTCAAAGGAACAATCCCAATCTCTGGGCGAATCATTGACTGGTTTGGTTTTAGCGCCCAAAGATTTATCGTTCAAAAACAATTCCACTTCATCACAATTGCTATAGACATTGATTTTTGCATTGTCATAGGTGTCAAAATCAGTTGGCGTCCAGTCGTTTACCCATACGCCTGCACCGGCATTCTCCGACTTACGCATGATATGTACTACAGGCTCATCCGACCACCAACTCTGGCGTTGCAAACTTTGTTGTTTCCAATTGCCAGCGCGGTCAAATAAACCCTGACTATTGGTTACAGCTGGCCAATCTTCTTCTCCTAGATAATCAATGCCGGTCCACAGAAATTGGCCAGCTAAATAGGGTTTATCCCTCAATGCCAACCACATATCCAACACATGTGTATTTTCAGTGCCAATTACTTTCCAGTGCGGATTGTTTTCATGTGCCACAATGATTTCTTTTTCGCGATAGTTCTGTCCCACTACTTCCATATGCTCAGCAAATCCATTTAAATACACTTTAGAATTAGCCGGACGAAAAAGTGCCATTGTTACTGGTCTGGTACTATCATATAAATGGATCATGTCTTGTTGGTCTTTGTACACTTGAAAGCCTTTGGGATAAGAGAGGTCGTCATGAATTTCATTCCCCACACTATAGATAACAATAGAAGGATGGTTTCTATCGCGCAAAACCATATCACGTGTATCAACAGCCCACCATTCTTTAAACAGAAGGTTATACCCTTTTTCTCCGTTATGTTTGGCTGAAGTCCAGGTATCAAAAGTTTCATCCATTACTAAAAAGCCCATACGGTCGCAAAGGTCTAAGAACTCTGGTGCCACAGGATTGTGAGAGGTACGGATAGCATTTACGCCTGCTTGTTTTAATAATTTAAAGCGTTCTTCCCATACACCCAATGGAACGGCAGATCCAACGGCACCACCATCGTGGTGTAAACAAACGCCTTTCAATTTTAGATTTTTTCCATTCAACCAAAAGCCTGTTGCTGCTTCAAATTTTGCCTCTCTAATTCCAAATGCTGTTTTTACTTCATCAATCAATTCTTTATTTAAATAAAGTTTAGTAATTGCTTGATACATATATGTTGATTCCAAATTCCAAAGCTTTGCATTAGTTAGCATTGTTTCTTGAAAGATGGTTTCATTATTGGTTCCAGAAAGATTTGATTTAGTTGTGGTTGCAACAGTAACATTATTAGCATCTACAATAGTTGTTTGAATACTAAGGCCTTTTACAGTATTGGCTTCCTGTGAAATTTGACTAGAAATTTTGATGGTGGAATTTTTTTCTGTCGCATTTGGCGTTGTAACAAACACCCCCCATTGTTTCAAATGTGATGGTTGGGTGCTAACTAGCCTCACATGCCGATAGATTCCCGCGCCAGTATAATACCTAGATGCAGGTTGTACGCTATTATCAGCACGAACGGCTATTGTATTAGGTTTGCCGAAGTTGAGGTATTGATTTAAGGTAAAAGCAAAACTGATATAACCATAAGGACGTTTACCTACAAGCTTTCCATTTACATAGACTTCACAATTTGCCATTACACCATCAAATTCAACACTGATGATTTTCTTAGCATCCGAAGCAGGAACTGTGAACGTTTTGCGATACCATCCTATGCCTGCAGGCAAATATCCTCCGCCTCTTGCTGTGGGATTATTACGGTCGTATGCACCTTCAATCATCCAGTCATGCGGCAGACTTACTGTTCTCCAACTACTGACATTTAAAGAAGGCTCTTGGGCATTGGTGAGATCCGACTGAATAAATTTCCAATCGCCATCAAAATTTGTAATGGTTCTTTGGGCAGAAACTTGAATTAAAGTAAATGCCATCAAGGCAAAAAATAGGCTATTCTTTTTCATACATGCAAGTTGGTAATCAACTGGAAAACTAATTATCCCATCTTGTAAAGCCATCCTGTATCATCCTGAAATAATTAGTGATGAAAACCACTAACATTGACCTATTTAACTTTCTCTACCAGTACTTTCTGTAAATCTTTGGCAGTACTAACGCCTGATTTGCGCCAAAGGATCTGACCTTTCTGGAAAATAATCAAAGTGGGAACTCCTTGCACTTGATAGGCTTGAGCCGCTTCCGGATTTTTATCCACATCAATCTTAATGATGGTCAATTGATCTTGTACTATATCTTTTAATTCTTTTAAGATAGGTGCTTGCATTTTACAAGGGCCACACCAGGTAGCGGTAAAATCTACCAATACGGGTTTATCGCCATTGATTAGGTCTTGAAATTTATTGTTGGGCATGAGTCTCTTTTTTAAACATTCCAAATAATAATGCGCCCATTACAGCAAAATAGACAGTGCTGTTTACAGGCTTTGAAGTAATCATACAAGTACCGGTACTACATCCAATTTGTTTGTAATAGATATAACCAGCAATAGCACCAAACACCGCGCCAATTAGGTACAATTTATTGGCATTAAACCACTTCTTCATAGTCGATATCTTTTATGGCGTCTTTTGATACAATTGGCTTTTGCTTAACAGCACATCCACCCACTCCACAGCATCCAATATTGGCAATTGCCATGCCACTTAATAATATCCCAGCAATTGCGTACATGGTTTCATGCGCTTGAATTCCCTGAACCACAATCACAATGCCCAATACCAGCCTTAAACCGCGCATTAAATTCCAATTGACCAATAGGTTTTTCATGAAACAAATATACGATGTGCAATTTCTATATTAAGTAACTGTAGTCACATATGAATTAGTGGATGATTTGTTGTTTATTTGCCAAAACTTCCCAATGAATTACGAAGAACTGATCAATAACCATTCTCCCAAACTAATCGACCAATTATTGGTACATATTATTGGGCAGGAAACGGTAGAAATTCATTTCGACTTCCAAAACGAAGACCAATGGTCAATAGTAAGTATGCACCAATACGAGCAAGACCTTGAGATTTCCCTGCGATTGCATTTGAATAAAAAATACGACCTCTACCTAGGTTACTATGATGATGAAGACGAATTCCATGAGCTCACACATGTTTTAAATGAAGAGGAAGTAGCATTACTTCCGAAGGGCTTACAAAAACTAATGAACAAAGTGGTAGGTGATGAACAAGGCCTGCGTATCAAGAGTGAATTTTTGAAACAATAATTTGAAAGCAGGTATTCTAACCACCATTGTAGTATCTCAATTTCTCTGCACGTCTTTATGGTTTGCAGGAAATGCGGTTATGCCTAACCTGATTAGTGACTTAAAACTTTCAGTCGACTTTTTAGGCGATGCTACTGCAGCCGTACAATTTGGATTTGTTATTGGCACTTTGTGTTATGCTGTATTAGCAATGGCAGATAGATTTCCACCAACTTATGTGTTTTTTGCAAGTGCATTATTGGCTGCTATTTGTAATTTGGGAATTGTATTGCATGATATAACAGCTAATGAAATCCGCTTTTATAGATGCTGTACAGGATTTTTTCTAGCGGGAATTTATCCTGTAGGAATGAAAATTGCGGCCGACCATTTTAAAGAAAAACTGGGCAAATCATTGGGGTTCTTGGTGGGGGCCTTGGTTTTGGGCACCTCCCTACCACACTTAATAAAAGGGTTCACACATCAATTGCCTTGGCAAACAGTTATTAAACTCACTTCATTATTATCTCTACTTGGTGGTACTGCGATGCTGGTTTTGGTGAAAGATGGTGCGCATAGAAGAGGTTTTCAGAAATTGAAATTCACCGCTTTTTTAGCTGGTTTTCGCAATCCTAATTTTAGGGCATCAGCGCTTGGGTATTTCGGACATATGTGGGAACTCTATACGTTCTGGGCCTTTGTTCCAGTAATGATTGTGGCTTATAACCGTATCAATGAGGCGACTTTAAATGTACCCCTATTCTCCTTTTTAATTATCGCTTTTGGGGCACCTGCTTGTGTGATTAGCGGATTGATGTCGGAGCAATTTGGTGCCCAAAGAGTGGCATCATTTGCACTGTTACAATCTTGCATATGTTGTATCATATCCCCTTTCTTTTTGACTAATGAATCGCCTATTGCGTTTTTGTTTTTTCTATTTTGCTGGAGCTTTTTTGTAATAGCGGATTCTCCCCTATTTTCTAGTTTAATTGCCAAATATGCCCCAGAAACCAGCAAAGGTGCTGCTTTAACCATCGTGAATTGTATTGGTTTTACCATCACGATTATCAGTATTCAAACAATTCAGTGGTTATCTCATAGCATCGAAAGTCAATTTTTGTATATTAGTTTAGCAATTGGACCAATATTGGGTTTAATTGCTTTAGGTAAGCATCAACCAAACACTTGATTCGTTAAATAATTACATTGACATGATACAAAAATTAGACCAACTGTTACAGAATCTGGAGACCAAAATTCCATTTGCTTTGAAATTGAACGAAAAAATATCTGCTGTAAATGTTGGTTGGCATATTGATCATTTATTAATGGTCAATGAGAGAATTACAGACACTTTGATGGCTTCCGACCCAAACAATCGTAAAAAGAAATTCAATAAAAATAAGTTTGTGGTCTTCTTGACCCATAAAATACCAAGAGGCAGAGGACAAGCCCCAAAATCTGTGCAGCCCAGAGAGGAAAAAACCCTTGAGCAATTACAGGAAAAATTAGCAGTAACAAGAGAAAAAATGAAGCTGCTTTTAGATTTGCACGCCAATAGTAATTTCGACCACCCCTATTTTGGTAACCTCAATCTGTATGAAACTGTTAAATTTTTGTGTATCCATACCAAGCACCATACAAATATCATCGAAGACATTTTAAAGGAAGCCAAAAGTTAGTCGGCTTGTTTGATCGCTGCTCTATTTCTTTTCCTCTAAGTAAATTTCTTAAGAATTGATTATTTTCAACCATGCAATTCAATCACCTGAAAGATTTATTCTTACTCAAAAAAGACATTGTCTACCTGAATTTTGGCGCTTATGGATCATGCCCAAGGCCCATTTTTGATGTATACCAACAATTCCAATTAGAATTAGAAACAGAGCCTACCGTATTTGTAAATGAAACAGGGCCAGCCTACCTAAAAACTGCGAGAGAAGCATTAGGTGCTTATTTACATTGTGCTGGAGATGAACTTGTTTATGTAGTGAATCCTTCCTACGCAGTAAATATTGTGGCAAAAAGTTTAGACTTAAAACCAGGTAACGAAGTATTGACTACCAATTTAGAATATGGACCCTGTGATAAAACATTAGATTTTTATTGTAAGAAAACCGGCGCAACTTATATCCGTCAGAAAATTCGCTTCCCACTAGAGAGCAAAGAAGATTTCATAGAACAGTTTGTAGCGGGTATTACGGGGAACACCAAACTGATTTTTTTGAGTCATATTACAAGTTCAACAGGATTGCGACTTCCAGTAGAAGAAATCTGTGCCGTTGCAAATGAAAGGAACATTTTAGTTTATATTGATGGGGCGCATGCACCTGGGCAATTACCCATCCATTTAGCATCTCTAGGAGCAGATTTTTATACGGGTGCTTGTCATAAGTGGATGATGACACCTAAGGGATCTAGTTTTTTATATGTCAAAAAATCACTGCATTATTTATTAGATCCATTGGTGATAAGCTGGGGATATCAAACGGCAAACCCATCTGGATCTTTATTGATTGACAACCACCAATTGCAGGGTACAAGGGATTATGCTGCATTTCTAACCATTCCAGCTGCCATACAATTTATGGCACAGCACCAATGGGATGAAGTGAATAAATTTTGCAGAGAACTCACACAAAAAAATGCGCAGAGATTTTGTGACTTGATGCAAACGAAAGCCAATAGTCCTATTAACGACGATTTCATTGCACAATTATTTTCCATCCCCATCAATATTTCAGCTCCAGAAAAGCTACACGATTTACTCTATAGTAACTATCAAATTCAAGTGCCCATTCCTTCACACGAAGGACAATACTATTTGCGTTATTCCATACAAGGTTTTAATAATCAGGAAGATTTAAACAAACTTTATTATGCTATGGAGCGGATAATTTAAAAGATTAACTTTATTGCTTCGAAAACAATCTACTATGCCAAGCGATTCTAGTTATTTGAATAATAAAGCGATTGAAAAAAATACTTATGATGCCATTATTGTTGGCTCAGGTATCAGCGGCGGTTGGGCGGCTAAAGAACTCTGTGAAAAAGGGTTGAAAGTATTGCTATTGGAAAGAGGTGCTCCATTGGAACACCCCAATTACCCTACTGCCAATAAAGATCCCTGGGAATTCACCCATAGAAATAATTTAACAAGAGAAGAGATAGAAGCTCAATACGTTCAGAGCAGACACTACTCCTATAGGGAAGAAACCAAACACTATTTTATCAATGACAAAGAAAATCCCTATCAAGAAGTAAAACGTTTTGATTGGATAAGGCCCAATATTGTTGGTGGAAGATCGATGCTTTGGGCTAGAGCTTGTTATAGGCTCAGTGATTTTGATTTTGAAGCAAATGCAAAAGATGGCATTGCCATCGATTGGCCAATCCGGTACAGTGAATTAGCTCCATGGTATGATTATGTTGAAAAATTTGCAGGGATTAGTGGTTCTGCAGAAGGATTGGCACATTTACCTGACGGACATTTTTTACCTCCGATGGATTTGAATGTTGTAGAAAAAGATGTGGCAGCAAGAATTAAAAAGAAGTTTGACAACAGGCATATGATCATAGGGCGTGTAGCAAATTTAACAGCCGCAATTCCTGGAAGAACTGCTTGCCAGTTTAGAAACAGGTGTTGGGAGGGTTGCCCTTTTGGTGGTTATTTCAGTACCCAGTCTTCTACCTTACCTGCCGCACAGGCAACAGGTAATTTAACCGTTCGCCCTTTTTCAATCGTAACTAAAATTATTTACGATAAGGATACCAAAAAAGCAAAAGGCGTAGAAGTGTTGGATGCCGAAACAAATAAAACGGTTGAGTTTTTCAGTAAAATTGTTTTTTTGAATGCATCTGCTCTAAATTCAGCCTGGGTTATGATGAATTCAGCTACGGACGTATGGAAGGAAGGTTTAGGTAGCAGCAGTGGCGAATTAGGACACAATATAATGGATCATCATTATAATTTAGGTGCATCGGGTACTGTTGAAGGTCATGAAGATTCCACTACTTTTGGTAGAAGGGCCAATGGTTTTTACATTACCAGATTTGCAAATTTATATGGCGATAAAAGAGATTACCTGCGTGGTTATGGTTATCAGGGAAGTGCATCCAGACAAGGTTGGAGCCGCGATATTGCAGAATTAAATATTGGTGGTAACTTTAAAGAAGCAATTACAGAGCCGGGAGCATGGACAATTGGTGCCACGGCTTTTGGGGAGATATTACCGTATCATGAAAACAAAATTACCCTGGATAAAACAGTGAAGGACAAATGGGGCTTGCCTGTTCTGTCCATGGATG
>JANOYH010000315.1:0-3597 GCA_031428775.1 Bacteroidota bacterium | reverse complement strand
TCCGCCGGTGCCACCAGTGCCCGTACCACCAGAGCCGCCGGTGCCAGTGCCACTGCTGATACCCAAGCTATTCAGCATAGTGGCGTCAATTTTATAAATGCCTTCTTTGGTCACCCCAATTTTTGCCCAAGCGCCTGTAGCCAGCACTGAATTGGACACATAAGTTCTTTGGGCTATTGCCGGTTGGAAATGGCTCAAGAGAAAAAATAAAAGGATACTATTTAGGATCTTATTAAACAGTTTGAAAAAGTTTTCGGGTAATTATATTCCAAAACTACGTGAACAAGTTACTTCATCCGTCAGTTACTTGAATTTACTTAGTAAAAGTCAAATCCACTTTTCTAAAAAGCAATACTTAAGCTATAACTTAATTGTTGCTTTCATACCGCTAAAACACCTTTTAAAAAACGGTGTTTTAACGAACAGAAAAGGTCAAATCCGCAACAGTTTTCTTTTTACTTTTATACCAATCATTCAAAGAAAAAAGCTAGCATCAACAATAGATAAGGCAACTCTATACAAACAAACATTTAATTAAATTCATATGTATCAAGATTATGTGACGATATTTTTTTTCATTAAAAAATAAGTTTACGCATTTTTAATTTTGATGATTTTATACGTTGCCGTATACCTTTCCCAAATCTGGAGCGCAAGATCAACCTTAGAAGAACGGAAAGAATTTCTTTTTCGGATCATGAAGCAAGATTCTGTTCTATTTTCGACCTACAAAAATTCAGCAGATTATAAAAATTTGGTTGCTGCAAAAAACAAGGACTCGCTTGATGTTTATTTGGAGCGATTTATAGAAACTTATCATTTGGGAAATAAATAAGGATTATCCTGTTTTGAAAATAGTTTCAATTAAGCTATAACTTAATTATTGACTTTCGCAAAAAAGACTTTCCCTACTCGGTCATTCTTAAAAAAATCTTGCTTATTTAAACCAATTTATATCAGAAAAATTTAAAAAAGTCACTGTATGTTTGCAAAAAAGAGCTGCATTTACATTCCTCCCCAACTCTTAAATACTTATCATTTAGAAGTTCGTAAGTTGATTCATCAGTATAAATTAAAAAAAGGCTTGTCTCAAAAAGCTTTGGCAAAAAAAATGCAAGTTAGTGAAGCCTATTTAAGTCAAATGCTAAATGGGAAATCCAACTACACCCTGAATACAATAATTGAATTGGGTTTAATAATGGGCAAATATCCATATTTCGAATACGTTGATAAGGATGAGTTTTGGCGGCGGAGAAATATTCCTTATCATATAAAAATCAATCAGCCTTTCCCTTGGCCTACCCCTAAAACCTGATTCAAATTCCATTTTTTTAAAAATCCAGATACGCAAACCCTCTTTTTTAGCGTTATATCCCTGAAAATTAGGTTTTTGCTAACAGAACACGGGCAGGCGAATTTTAGTTTCTACACAGAAATCTTATATATTCGCACAGACGTAAACATATTCGCAGAGACTTAAACATGTTATTTGTTGATTTAATTCTACTTCAAACTCAATCTTTTATAATGCAGTTATTGAAAGCAACCAGGAATTTGGTATGGTTATTAGCCATAGCCGGATCCGTTACGTCCTGCGGAATTCTAAAGAAAAAACCTGAGAAGTCTACGGCTACTGGTTGGAATTACAACGATAAAAATCAGGGTAATTTCAACGTGGTTAAACCCAAAGACATCAAGACAGCACCGGGTTTGGTGTTTGTTCAAGGGGGTACTTTCTCTATGGGCGCCACCCAAGAAGACGTGATGGGCGGATGGAACAATGTGACCAGGCGCGTGACCGTTTCTTCGTTTTTCATCGACAAAACAGAAGTAGCCAACGTTCACTACCGCGAATACCTGTATTGGCTGGAGAACGTTTTTGGTCAGGCCGGTATGGACTCCGTTGTTGACCAAGCCAAGCCCGACAGCCTTGTTTGGCGCAGCGAACTTGCTTATAACGAGCCCTATGTGGAATATTATTTCCGCCATCCCTCCTACAATTATTACCCTGTAGTTGGCGTTAGTTGGAAACAAGCCACCGACTATTGCATCTGGCGCACCGATCGCGTAAACGAAATTGAGTTGATGAAAAAGGGCTTCCTAGACCCCAAAACACAAATCAAACGCGAACTCAATGGTGCCGGTCAAGACAATTTCAACAGCAAAGCCTATATCATGGGCGAATACCAAGCTACTCCTGGAAAACAAGCCACATCGAAAAGCAATCCTTTGAAAGACGCGCAAGGCCGTCCTAGAACTACCGTGAAATTTGAAGACGGCATCATGCACCCCGACTATCGCCTTCCCACAGAAGCAGAATGGGAATACGCCGCTTACGGTTATATGATGGAGAACCCACAACGCAAGAAAAACGGCAAAACACGTGGCGAAGAAGTGGTTGCTAACAAACAAGTTTACGCTTGGAAGAATGAAGGCTTCGACAACCTTCGCTATACCAAGAAAAGTTCTTTTCAAGGTGCTTTCCTTGCCAACTTCAAACGTGGATCGGGTGATAATATGGGAGTAGCAGGCGGATTGAACGATAACGCATCTATCCCCGGCGAAGTAACTTCCTTCCTACCCAACGGTTTCGGCATCTACAATATGAGCGGCAACGTGAGTGAGTGGGTGGCCGACGTGTATCGTCCGCTTTCTACGATGGACGGCGACGATTTCAACATCTTTCGTGGTAACGAATTCAAACAAGTGGATATGAGTGGCGGACAAGGTAACCTACGCGACGATAAAGGCCGCATTAAAATGGTAGCCGAATCTGACTCAGCCCTTAGAAATAGAAGAAACTACCAACGTTCTTACGTGGTTAACTATAACGATGGTGATACCCTTAGCGCTGCGCAATACGGATACGGTGTTACCACCATGATCTCCGATAAATCGCGCGTGTACAAAGGCGGTTCATGGAACGACAGGGCTTATTGGTTAAGTCCGGGTACCCGCCGCTATCTAGAAGAAGAGCAATCGACCAATGACCTCGGCTTCCGATGCGCCATGAGTCATTTCGGCGCCGCCGAAGGCACTTCTACTAAAGCCAAAACTGGAAACTATTTACCCACGCCAAGAAATAGACGCTAACCGTTCCATCAAATAATTTAACAAGAAAGCACTTTTAAAAGTGCCAATTGAAAATAAAAAAAATGCACTCGTAAGGGTGCATTTTTGTATTTGAATGTGCATTTTATCAATTACTGAATAATTCCCTGATTCCGTTAATTTTGAATATAAATTCATCTCTTGCAAGTAGCCCAACTTTATCAACTATACCTTCAACACCCATCCATACAAACCGACACTCGCAAAGTGCAGCAGGGCGACCTATTTTTCGCCCTAAAAGGCCCCAATTTTAACGGCAACCTATTCGCCGAAAAAGCCCTAGCGCTAGGCGCCGCCTACGCCATCATTGACGAAGCGCCAATTTCATCAGACGACCCTCAAACTTCTTCAACTAACCCGCAACTCATATTAGTTGATGATGTGTTGCAAACCCTGCAAGACCTAGCCGCCTACCATCGCCAACAATTGCAGATTCCAGTAATAGCCATCACCGGCAGCAACGGGAAAACCACTACCAAAGAATTG
>JANOYH010000314.1:0-5088 GCA_031428775.1 Bacteroidota bacterium | reverse complement strand
ATGCGATAAAGCCACTATTTCCAATTCTATCTTCTTCATAATAATGCACGAAAGTAACGAATTTAAAACAGGAATTTCAGGTGAGCAAATCAAAATGCCCTGTTGACTGTTTTTTGCTAAAGCCTACCTAACTTTCAGGTATCAAAAAAAACAAAAATTTAATTTATGCCATTGATTGATTTGAGCAGCATCCAACCTAAAGTAATTGTAGCAGGATATCCAGCGCGTTTTGTGCATACGGACAGCATGACGTTATCATTTTTAACCGTAAAAGCAGGCGCATCATTACCTACTCATGCACATCTACACGAACAAGTTTCTATTGTTTTGGAAGGAAGGTTTCAATTGACACTGGCTGATGAAACGATAGAATTTGGCGTTGGCGAAATAGTAGTTATTCCATCAAATGTTCCTCATTCTGGAATTGCACTAACGGATTGTAAACTGATAGATGTGTTTAATCCTATCAGAGAGGATTACCAGAATTTGTAAAATTTCAAGATTTAAAAAGGATCAAATGAATTTGAATTTAGTTGGAAGGACCGCATTGGTCTGTGGTGGTTCACAGGGATTGGGAGCTGCTGTTGCAAAAGAGTTGGCATTATTAGGAGCTAATTTAGTGGTATTGGCAAGAAGGGAATCTGTACTAAAGGAATTGGTGGCTACACTTGACAAGTACAAAGGTCAACAGCACCAGTATCTAGTTGCAGACACAAACGATGCAGCAGCATTGATTCAAAAAGTGAAACTTTTATTAAAGGATACAACTATTGAAATATTGGTGAATAATACAGGTGGACCGCCCGCGGGACCACTATTAGACACCGATGCGGATAGTATAGAGCACGCATTTCGCGCGCACCTTTCTGTGAGTCATCTGTTAACTCAAACACTAGTGCCAGGAATGAAAGCAGCTGGTTTTGGAAGGATTATCAATATCCTATCTACTTCTGTAAAACAACCCATTGATGGTTTGGGTATATCTAATACAGTAAGATCTGCCATGGCCAACTGGGCCAAAACTATGGCCAATGAATTGGGCGGATTTGGTATCACGGTTAATAATGTGTTGCCAGGATATACGAATACCGACCGATTAAAATATTTATTCTCTAAACAAGCGGAAATAGGGGGTACAACGGAAGAAGCCATTTTGAAAAAAACCATTAAACTCATTCCAGCTGCTAGGTTGGGCGAGCCATCTGAGTTTGGCGCAGCTGTTGCGTTTCTTTGTTCTCCCGCGGCTGCTTATATCAATGGGATTAATTTGCCGGTTGATGGAGGGCGATTGAGTGTGTTGTAATTAATTATTTATTGCCCTTTAGATTTTTTGGGTTGCTTAATTTATTGGTTTCTTTAGCTTGCTTAATTTCAATTTTTAATACTTCTAACTCATTTTTTAATAAGAAAATGAGGTCCTGTATTCCTGCAATATCTTGCTTGGTGGCAATCCCATACTTTTTAATATCGTCTTCCGCATTCACTTGAGAAACAGCGTCTTTAAAAAATACAGCTACTTCAACCCCTAATATTTCAGCTATTCTGACCAGTCTTGTAGCCGAGGGATCTGATTCGCCACGTTCAATTTTGGCGTAAGCTCCAGCTGTGATGCCGAGCTCAACACCCATATTGTCTTGACTATAATCCTTGCCCTCTCGGAGCTTTCTAATTCTATTGCCGATGATTTTCTTCACAAACTAAAATTCGCCTACCTATAAAATATTTCCTGTCTTTAAAGTAAATATAATTGCACTTTTGGTAATTTAATTGTCTATTTAGTATATATTTGAACTATCCAGACAGATTTCTGTCTTCAGGGGACCCCTGCTCTTGCTTTTACAGACTTCGTAATGGGGAAACCTGTCCATTTTTTGATCATCAAAAATCACCACAATGGGGAATCAAACAGCTGCAGGCATGCACAAAAAACTTTATGCAACCACAAAAATCTTTTTGAGTAAAGGGATTAAACAATCCCTTTTAATTTTTTGATTTCGGCGGTCATTTGAGGTACTATTTCAAAAAGGTCGCCTACAATACCATAATCTGCGGCTTTAAAGAATGGAGCTTCTGGGTCTTTGTTGATAACAACCATCACCTTACTGCGATTAACTCCAGCAAGGTGTTGAATGGCCCCAGAAATGCCTAATGCAATATAGAGGTTAGGTGCAATTTGCACACCCGTTTGCCCAACGTGTTCATGGTGTGGTCTCCAATGTGCATCACCCACTGGTCTGCTGCAAGCAGTTCCTGCGCCTAGAACTTTTGCTAAGTCTAATAAAACGCCCCAGTTTTCGGGGCCCTTTAATCCCCTTCCACCACTCACTACAATATCGGCTTCGGTAAGTGGAACTTCACCTGAAATGATATTGACTGCAGTAGTGGTTATTTTTGCGGCATCAATTGTTAGGGTTAATGGAGAAACGGTAGCAATGCCCGTTGTTTCAACTGCTGATAGGCTATTGGGATTTAAAGCAATGACTTTAATGGCCGATGTAATACTAATATTGGCGAACGCCTTTCCAGAAAAAACCGTTTTACGAACCACAAAACCATTGCTGGTATCTGGTAATGCAGCAGCACCTGCCACTAGTCCTGCTTTCAATCTTGCTGCAACCCTTGATGCAATTGATTTTCCTGTTGGTGTTTGTGAAAAGATGATTACGGTAGCGCCGGTTTGAGTTGCAGCGTCTGCGATGGCTTTTGCTGTAACCTGTGAATCCAGTTGGTTCAGTGTTTCATTGCTTACCTGGTGAATGGTAGTTACGCCAAACCTTCCTAAATCAGCAAGGTTGTCTTTAACCGTTCCAAGCAATAATCCTGCAGCACTGGTGCCCATTTGAGCCGCCAATTTAGTGCCGTAAGTAAGAACTTCGTTGGCTGATTTTTTGATATGCCCTTCTGCGTGTTCAATGTATATTAAAACTGACATGATAGTTGTTTAAAAGTCAAAAGTTAAAAGTTAAAAGTCAAAAGTCAAAAGTCAAAAGGAAAATTTAAAATGCTTTGGCTTCTTCGTGTAAAAGTCTGATTAACTCAGGTACATTGTCTGCCGCTACCATTTTGCATCCTGCTTTGGCTGGTGGTAATTCAAAGCTTACAATTGAAGTTAACGCGTCTATTGGAGAAGGTTCAATCACTTGTAAAGGCTTTGTTCTTGCTGCCATAATTCCACGCATATTCGGAATTCTTTGTTCGGCAATTCCTTTTTGACAACTCACTACCACAGGAAGGGAAACGCTTGCAACTTCTTCGCCCCCTTCAATTTCTCTGGTAATGGTAGCCGTTGATCCATCTAATGTAAAAAGTGTAGCAAGGGAAATATAAGGAAGATCGGTCAATTCGGCAATCATACCACCTATTGCAGAACTATTATAGTCAATGGCTTCTTTGCCCGTAAAAATAATGTCATAGCCATTTTTCTTGGCTAGTTCTGCAATCTGCGCAGCTATATAAAAACTGTCATTGCTTTCGGCGTTGATCCTAAAAGCTTCGTCGCCTCCCAAAGCCAAAGCTTTACGTATGATCGGGTCGCAATCGGCACCTCCAACAGTAACTAAATGAATAATGGATGCAGCATCTTTTTCTTTAATCTCAATGGCTCTAACCAATGAAAACCATTCGTCGTAAGGGTTAATAATCCATTGCACACCAGCTTCGTCGAACTGGGTTTGGTTGTTTTTAAAAGCAATCTTGGACGTGGTATCCGGTGTTTTGCTAATACAGACTAAAATTTTCATTTGGCTAAATATTTTTGGCTTCTCGTATAATTAGTTGTTTATGCAACTATCGCAAATATACAAATCAAATTGAAGTGGCAAACTCTTGAAGTTAGTTTTATGAATATTTATTTTTTATCTGTTTGATTCTTTAAAATTTTCCCTTAATATCTTTCAATTCATGGCTGAATACTAACTTCGTATAATGGATCGGATAGAAAAAATTAAAGCCTACCTAATAGCTCAACCCAAAGATAATTTTTTGAGGCATGCACTAGCGCTAGAATATATGAAAATGGGCTCGGATGAAGAAGCCAAAAACCTATTCGAAGCCATCTTATTAGAATCGCCGGAGTATATTGGATCCTATTATCACCTTGCCAAATTATTGGAAAAAATGGAACTCAGAGAACAAGCCATCAAATGGTACGAACAAGGGATGGATGCCGCAAAAATGGCCAAAGACCAACATTCCTACAATGAATTGCAGGCCGCTTATGAAGACCTTGTCGACTGATGTATTTTAGCCTTATTTAATTCAAATTGTTTCAATATTTATTTCAAAACCTATGACAACAACCAGCAAATACGATCCCATCAAATACGCCACTCCAATTGGAACCACACTGAATTGTAAAGGATGGGTACAGGAAGCTGCATTACGTATGTTGTTGAATAACCTAAATCCGGATGTTGCAGAAAGACCAGATGAATTGATTGTTTATGGAGGTAGGGGTAAAGCAGCTAGAAATTTTGAAAGTCTTGATTTAATTATTAAGGCACTGAAGGATTTGGAAGAATATGAAACACTATTAATTCAAAGTGGAAAGCCTGTTGCCATTTTAAAAACGCATAAGGATGCCCCCAGGGTGCTCATTTCAAATTCACAACTGGTGCCTAAATGGGCCACATGGGAACACTTCACTGAGCTGGAAAAAAAGGGGTTGATGATGTATGGTCAGATGACCGCTGGTTCTTGGATTTATATTGGTTCTCAAGGAATTGTACAGGGTACTTATGAAACATTTGCGGCTGTGGCCAATAAGGATTTTGGAGGAACATTGAAGGGGACGCTTACGGTAACGGCCGGACTAGGTGGCATGGGTGGCGCACAACCTTTATCGGTTACCATGAATGATGGGGTTTCGTTAATTGCAGAAGTGGAAGAATGGCGGATCGACAAGCGTATTGAAACAAAATATTTGGACCTGAAGTTCACAGAGATAGATGCCGCCATTGATCGAGCTTTATTGGCCAAAGCAAATGGAGAAGTCGGCTGCAATAATAATACTGCATCAAAAGATTTACCATTTTGTTCATAATGGTTAAGCGCATGTATTATAACATCATAACTAGTAGCAGTATCAGT
>JANOYH010000313.1:0-8881 GCA_031428775.1 Bacteroidota bacterium | reverse complement strand
GTTCACCACCAAGTTGTTCAAGAATCCCGGATTGTTTAACCACATCAGTATTGCCTGCTTTGTTTTTTAAAGTAAGGTTTACCGTTTTTTCTGTGCCGGCACGTTTATAAACAAGGCTGATTTTATCACCGGGCTTATATCTAGCAACTTGTTCTTGAAGTTCTGGGCCATTTGTTACATATGCACCGTTCACTTTGGTGATAATATCACCCTTTTTCAATCCAGCATTGGCAGCTGCGCCACCTTCAGGAACACCAGTTACAAAAACACCTTCTCCTTCTCTATAAGCAACGCCTAATTCTTTTTCTAATAGTTTTATATTTTCGTCTGAAATGTTTTCGCCTGCATAGTTGATGCCGATATAAGCCCTTTGTACGGTACCGAATTTCACGATATCAGTCACAATTTTCTTTGCCATATTCACTGGTATAGCGTAAGAGTATCCTGCATAAGATCCAGTAGGAGATGCAATGGCAGAATTGATACCAATTAATTCTCCATTAATATTGATTAATGCACCACCACTATTTCCCGGATTAACTGCCGCGTCTGTTTGGATGAAAGATTCAACTGGACTATTGCTTTGTTGACCATTGATGCCAATTGAACGTGACTTAGCACTCACAATTCCTGCCGTTACGGTAACATCCAGACTCAATGGATAACCAATCGCCAAAACCCATTGACCAAGTTTTACCTCATCACTATTGCCATATACAAGGTAAGGGAACCCTTTTCCTTCAATTTTTAGTACAGCAATATCACTACTAGGATCAACTCCAATAACCGTTGCTTTATAGGACTTTTTGTTGGGCAAGGTTACATTGATTTCATCTGCCTTATCAACCACATGGTTATTAGTTACAATATAGCCGTCTTCCGTAATGAGTACACCACTTCCGCTGGCTTTCTGTTCTGGTATCATTCTAGGGCCACCAAAAAAGTCGCCAAATGAATCATCCCCTCCAAATAAGTCAGCAAATGGATTTCTTTGTCGCTGACCATTATTCACTTGCTTAGCTTTTGTTCTGGTTTTAATATGTACAACTGCTGGGGTAGCTGAGGTTGCGGCAGGGGTAAAATCTACAATGGCTCCTGGAGCGGCTTTGTCGCCCAAAAATCCTGCATAATTAACAGGCAATTTGCCAGGTTCTTGAACGCCAGCATACTGACGTTCAACAAATCTGCCATATCCCCAAATGCTAACAACGGAAGTACATGCGCTGATAGCCACAATGGCTAAAATGTTTTTAAAATTCATATGCTTGTCCATTTTTTTATAATGAGTCAAATTTAATGCCTTTCCTTATGGCAAGTAAATAAACCTGTTGATTTGTCAGCATACCTTTTATCGCTTTTAACAAATGTTTTACTACTTAATGATAGGTAAAGCTTAATCCACTAAATGTAGGATAGTTTGAGTTTTCATTTGCTGAAATTCTGTTAAATCAACCTTTAACTCCCGTTAAAACTAAAGACTGTGTAGGAATTGTAACGTATCAATGCCATCTGCATAATCACTTAAGGTAGGACTTTGCGCTTTCCCAAATTCAGTATATCCGTGACCAACAACACATTGTATGGAATCATTGTTGGTAATGATCTTAATTGCCTCCGTCTTGTCTGCATAAAAGACATAGTGAACCTGACTTACGGGCGAAAAAGCTGCAATATTTTCAGTTAAGATAACAGAGTCGTTATTCATATAATACTTGTTACTCATAATCAGGATGGTCAAATGGTAGTCGAAATTATGTTTGTATTTATGATAGTCCATAAAATGTTCATACTTGCGTAATGCGTTTAAAAGCGGAACAAAATCATATCCTTCTGGTACCAATAACTGCGTAATATTCCTGCAACCTAGTCCAAAATAAAATTGAATGTCATCTGCAAGTGCAAGCAATTCTTCTGTGTTTTCAGTGCCATCTAGTAAGGCAACGGAAGTTCTATTTTTTCTGATAATATTTGGGTACTTACCAAAATAATATTCGAAATAGCGACTGGTATTATTACTTCCAGTAGCAATATAAGCATCACATCCTTTTAAATTATCAGCAAACCCTATATAGTCCGCAACTGAAACATCCCACTCAATCATTTTGGCAACCAAATGTTTTATTAATACTTCGTCTTTGGAGGAGGTTTTAACGAGGGTTTTATGTCCACTGATAAAGCAGCAAACAAGGTCATGAAACCCAACTAAAGGAATATTCCCTGCCATAACTAATCCTATTAATTTCGGCAATGGAGTATTTTCTGCAATGGAATAGCTATTTGTCCAATCAGACAGGAGTTTTGGGGAAAGAAAATTTTCTGCAATTTGATGAGTAGATAATTCAATGAATTCGGGGATAAACCAAGGGTTTTCGCGAGCTGCGCTTTCTTTGCAGGCCTGCCAATTCGGGGAACTGGCTAATAGATAAACACCTAATTGTCCTAATAATTTAATTCTTGTTTGTAAAGTCATCCTTCAGTCTTAAATTTGAGCCACAAATGTAGTTACTAACTATTTAAATCAATTTTGTATGGCTATCAAGATTACAGAAGAATGCATCAATTGTGGGGCATGTGAACCCGAATGTCCAAATAACGCCATCTATGAAGGCGGTGTTGAATGGGCACTTGCCGATGGAACCACCGTAAAAGGCAGTTTTACCTTATTAGATGGTACTGTTGCAGCAGCCGACCAGCGTTTTGCGCCGATCAGTTCTGATACCTATTATATTACACCCAACAAGTGCACCGAATGTCAGGGTTTTCACGAAGAACCACAATGCGCATCAGTTTGTCCAGTTGATTGCTGCGTAGCTGATGAAGCATATGAAGAAACAGTTGATGCTTTGATGGCGAAAAAAGATTTATTGCACGCATAGATTAAAAGTGAAATGTGCGTAACTTTTTTGGGCTAAAAGCTTGCAAAAAGTAAAAACACGTTGTAGCTTTAGGTTACATTAATTGTTGCCATAAAACCGACAACAACCATTAACAGCGGGTGATATTTCCCGTTACCGTGAGCGGAAGAGACGAGATGTTTCTTCCGCTTTTTTTTTGTCAAAGTAAGGCTCATTTTGACCTTGACTCATTGACAACTATATTTGCGCTATAATTTTTGAAAATGAAAAAGCGCATAGCATTGGTTACGGGAGGGTTGAGTAGTGAAGCCCAAATAAGTTATAAGAGTGCCATTACGGTTTCGAGCAACACTGATCGGGAAAAGTTCGATCTCTATATAATTGATATCAACCCAGAAGGGTGGTGGTATCTCCCTGAACAAGGAGAACGTTTAGCAGTGAATCGATCAGACTTTTCCATTAGGGTAAATGAGGCTAAAATCAATTTCGATGCCATCCTTTTATGCATCCATGGTACACCTGGCGAAGATGGGAAATTGCAAGGCTATTTTGACATGTTGGGATTGCCCTATACCAGTTGTGACGCAGCAACTTCTGCACTTACCTTCAATAAGCGCTATACAGTTGCTGTAGCAGCTTTTGCAGGGATTCATGTGGCCAAATCATTACACTTGTTTAAGCATACTCCAATAAGTGCAGATGCTATTTTGCAAAAATTGACACTTCCTGTTTTTGTGAAACCCAATAATGGGGGTAGTAGTATTGGAATGAGTAGAGTTGATGAAGCAACATCGTTAACGCCTGCACTTGCAAAAGCATTTAAAGAAGACGATCAAATTTTGATTGAAGAATATATAAGTGGTAGAGAATTCACCATTGGCGTATTCAAGAGAGCTGGAGTAATAACTGTATTGCCGATAACGGAAATAAAAACAACGAATGCTTTTTTTGATTTTGAAGCAAAGTATCAGGGTAAGAGTGAAGAAATAACGCCTGCCCAAATAACAGCCAATATGTTGCTACAATTGACAGAAGCCGCAAAAAAAGTGTATGAAGTACTGAATTGTAGAGGAGTTGTTCGGATAGATTTTATTTATCAAGAAGCCTTGCAACAAGCATTTATGTTGGAAGTGAATACGGTACCCGGACAAAGTGCCGCAAGCGTGATACCCCAACAAGTGCGCGCAATGGGGTGGAATTTAACTGATTTCTATTCTGCCATCATCCATGAAGCTTTGAAATAAATGGTTAAATTCATTTTAGTAGTATAAAGAATCTGTATTTTCATTCGATAATCGAAGACATCCAAAAAAGCACCGTGTTTAAATTTATAACTGACAAACCTCTGTGGGCAAATATCTTGGCAGCCATTGGAATAGTGGTGTTAATGGTATTGATTTTTTTTGGCTCATTGCAATGGATCACCGGATTCGGTAATTCAGAACGCGTACCATCAATAGTTGGTCAAAACGCCACTGCAGCCCAAAAAATATTAGAAGAAAAAGGGTTTCAAGTGGCATTGCAAGACTCGGTTTATGTTGATAGTATTCCCAAATTAGCCGTTGTAAAACAATCGCCAGAAGCAGACGTTATTGTTAAAAAAGGTAGAACCATTTATTTAACCATCAATAGAAGCATGCCCCCACTAGTGGAAATGCCCAACTTGATTGGATTTTCTATACGAAGTGCAGAAATGTATTTACAAACACTGGGTTTAAAGCTTGGATATGTAAACTTCAAACCAGACATAGCTAGGAATGCAGTTTTGGAACAATTATTTGCAGAAGCGGAAATTAAACCGGGCACAAAAATCTCGCTTGGTAGCTCCATTGATTTGGTTTTGGGAAGTGGTGTGAGCGGATCTGAAATGGACATTCCTAATTTGATTGGTCTTACTTTGAATGAAACAAAAAGTTGGCTTCCTACTATTGGTTTAAATATTGGGTCGGTAATTGCAGTTGGTCCCATTACAGATTCTGGAGCGGCATTTGTCATCCGTCAAACGCCAGAATTATATACTGAAGCGGTACCCGGACAAAGGGTCACCAACAAAATAAGGAGTGGTCAATTGCTAGATGTTTATATCAGCATAACTGCTCCAACGAAAGACACTACACATGCTATCCCTGACATTAAATAATCAAATCACCATACTTTATTCAGTAAAAAAATAATCCTATATGACAACTATTTCTGTTGAACAACTCAAAGAAAAATTAGACACTGGCGATAGTATAAATTTAGTAGATGTTAGGGAACCACAAGAACACCAAGAATTTAATATTGGTGGTATCTTATTGCCACTTGGCCAAGTGCAAACAATGCAAATTGATGCCATTGAAGAATTGAAAAATGACCCTGTTTATATTTATTGTAGAAGTGGTAATAGGAGCGGGCAGGCCTGTTTGATATTAGAAACTATGGGTTTCAAAAATCTAGTCAATGTAACTGGTGGGATGTTGGCATGGCAAGAACGCATCCCTAAATAAGGGAGCATTTTGGCTATTGTTTTTTGCACATCTTTTATAAACGAATATTTAAAGCAAATACAAAATTTGTTTCTGCTTGTGGGTAGTACCCATTGTCGCTATTGAGTTCATTGTTAAAGACATAATTATAAGTATAACCATTGGGTTGGTATTTTGCATTAAACAAATTATTCACTTGACCAATGATGCGTACTTCTTTAAACCATTTTGTTTGTAAAGAATAATTCATGCGTAAGTCTTGTGTAAAATAAGCGCCTAATTTTCTTTTATCATTCTGACTATTATCTAAGTATTGCTTACCAACATATTTACTCAATAAAGTAAGGCCCCAATTTTTAGTCAATTGAATATCTGTAGTAATGGCCCCAATTAAAGCAGGAGAAAATGCGATATCAGTATTTTCATGTGCTTTAGTATTTTGTAAGCCATTGTCCCAGTTATCTATGTATTCTGTATAAGACTTGATTTTGTTTTTACTAATCGTCAGATTTCCTCCCAACTGTAACCATTTCGAAAAGCGATTGCTTGCTTGTAATTCTAGTCCAAGTCGGTAACTCTCAGGAACATTCGTACGTGTATATGAACCAACGTCGTTGATCTGTCCTGTTAACACCAATTGGTCTTTGTATTGCATCCAATAAAGGGTGGCACCATAGTGAAATAAACCTTGTTTTTTTTCAATGCCTAGTTCAAAATCGTTCATGGTTTCTGGTTTGGGTTGGCTTGTTGGGCTAGCTTGAAAATCGTCTCTATTGGGTTCTTTATTGCCCCTAGCATAGCTAAAGAATGCTTGCCAGCCTTGATTGCTATAGGTGATTCCTGCTTTTGGATTGAAGAAATCTAATTTTCTATCTACTGTTAAACTCGAACTACCTTGAAATCCTTCCATATGGTGGCTCACCTGTCTGTACTGAAGGTCAATAAAGCTTAACCAATGCTCATTGATTTTGTGTTGCCATTTAGCATAAATGTTGGCGTCTTTTTTTGTGGCTGGATAATTGTAATAACGATAATCTGGAGATACAGTTCCTTTTTCCATCCAAGTGATATTTCCAAAGTGTTGCCCTTGATAAACCGACCATCCACCACCTATATTCAAATCATTCGCATCTTTTTTGTATTGAAAGGAAGCTATTTGTCCAAGATAGCTATTGTCAAGCCATCTTTGTCTGATTAAGTCGGTTGTAGTAACAGGGATGCCCGCAATAATTGGATTGGGTAAACCATATTTAGCAAATTCTTGGTCGGCTTTGTATTCTTCATAATAGCCTTTTCCTTTTGTGAGGAATAGTGCTGTGTTAAATGACCAGGTTTCACTTAAAGCATGGTTTAAAAAAAGTTGGTAATGCGTTTGTGTATAATTGTCTGTTTGATTATCATAAGGTGTTCCAGGCTTTTCCATTCCAGCAGGGTTATAAGTTCTATTAGTGGAAAGCATGCTTTCTGGAACACCATACCAAGCTTGGTATGTTTTTTCTTTTCCTGTAAAATTATTGAAACGCAAAGACGTTTTTTGGTTGATATAGGCCGCGCTAAAATAATAGGATTGTAAGGAAGAACTTGCCCTATCAATATAACCATCACTGCTAATATTGCTGAGTCTTGCGTCTATGGTAAAATGGTTTGAAAGTAATCCTGTGCCTGCTTTAAGCGTGTTTTTAAAAGTGTTAAATGAGCCAAAACTATTATTGAATGCTACATAAGCTTTTTCATTGTATTCGTTTGTAGAAATATTAACTGTTGCACCAAATGCACTAGCTCCATTTGTAGAGGTACCTACTC
This sequence comes from Bacteroidota bacterium, assembly GCA_031428775.1. GTDB lineage: Bacteria > Bacteroidota > Bacteroidia > Chitinophagales > Chitinophagaceae > Sediminibacterium. Next base: position 1,755 of record JANOYH010000313.1, on the reverse strand, counting down.
CTCTTTGTATTTGAATGTTGTTAACAGAAGAAGCGAGATCTGGTAAATCTACAAAATAGACACCCATGCTTTCTGCGTCGTTATAAGGAATTCCATTCAAGGTAACATTCACGCGTGTTGCATCAGAACCGCGAATTCGAATGCCCGTATAACCCACTCCATTACCAGCATCTGAATTAACAACAACAGAAGGTGTTTGGTTGAGAAGCATGGGCAAGTCTTGACCTAAATTATTGGCTTCTAACTGATCTTTGCTGATATTGGTTTTAGCAAATGGTGCAGAATAAGCAGCTCTAATAGCATGTACTTCCAAAGGTTGCAAAAACAAAGGATTGCTTATAAGTGGAATGGTTAACTGAATTGGTTTGTTGCCCACCACTAATTCGCTTTCATAGATTTTATAACCCAGACTATTCACAGATAATAAATAATTGCCGGGAGATAATTTGCCAAGGCTAAAATCACCTCCACCGTTAGAAAGGGTACTTGTATTGCCCAGTTTAATTTGTGCTCCTTCAATAGGAGATTTGGTTTTGGCGTCTGTTAAAACACCGTTTACTGTAAATTTGACGGGTTGTGCCATACTAATAATGGTAAGCATTGCACAAGAAATTGTTCCCAAAAACTTTTTCATTTTTTTGATTTAAAAAGTAAATAATGGGAACAGGGAATAGCTAATGGAGAGGATCTGTAAAACAGTACACCTTCCCTTCGCAGGCATTACCCTGTTCAGGTTCAACGGGTATTATCTCAGCCTGTGTCTGCACACATAGCACCCCGAGGAATGTTCGAATGCAAAAATAGGGATTAAATAATTCTTAGCAACTGTAACTTTGTGACTTTGCTACCGTTCCATAAAAAAGCACACAATGAAACAACTATTTTTATTGATAATAATGGGGTTAGGTTTTTCTACCATCAAAGCACAGAATCAAAAAAATCTGGTTTTTGATGCCAATGCAGTTGTTAGGTCTGTGGGAAGTTTTAGTTCAATAGAAGTTTCCGGCGCCATTGATTTGTACCTTTCTCAAGGAAATGAAGAGGCTGCTGCTGTGAGTGCCAGTTCGTCAGAAGCTTTGTCGCGCATCATCACAGAAGTAAAAAATGGTACGCTACACATCTATTTTGATGGAAAAGGATGGAACTGGAAGACCTGGAACAATAATAAAATGAAGGCTTATATTACTTTTAAAGACCTAAATAAGATTGAAGCTTCGGGTGCTTGTAATGTTAAGTCCACCGAAGCCATCAAAGTAACAGATTTGAGAATTTCATTGTCTGGTGCCAGTGATTTTTCTGGCGAGTTGGTCGTTTCCAATTTAAAACTTGATGCAAGTGGTGCATCTAATATAAAAATCAAAGGTAGTGCTGAGAAAATGCAGGTAGACGCTAGCGGAGCCTGTAACATAAAAGCCTATGAATTAAATACGAATTATGCTAAAATTGATGCTAGTGGTGCGTCCAGTGTGCGGCTTACCGTGAACAAAGAAATGAGTGCAGAAGCAAGCGGCGGTAGCAATATTTATTATAGGGGTGACGGTTTAATCCGAAATATTAGCACCGGTGGAGGTGCTTCTGTGAAAAGAAAAACAGACGATTAATCAGAAATTTTTGGTTGGTAAGCTTCCGAAGCCTACTTTTGCTGCCCATTCAAACCAAAAGCGGAAAGTGAAGATGCAATTGAATGGAAATAAAAGCGATAAATGATTCAATCTTATATCGCGAGATAGAGCAGCGGTAGCTCGTCGGGCTCAT
>JANOYH010000312.1:0-11338 GCA_031428775.1 Bacteroidota bacterium | reverse complement strand
AATAACAAAATGAAAGATTTTTTCTGCTAGGCTGTCTTGCTTGTCTTTTACAAGTGCTATCCATCCAATGCCCATTAAACTATGAAGATCTGCGGCATTTTCTTTTAGGCAGTTCTCAAAGCAACGGTAGGCCCTGTCCATTTTTCCGGCGTGCATGTAGAGGTCGCCTAAATTTGATAAAGCCGCCAACCTTAATTCCTGATCACGACCAGCATTGTCAACAGCTTTTTCCATAGCAGCTAAGGAAGAATCAAGCTCGCCCCTAAAATGCATCATTTTACTTTTACGAAATTGGTAACCAAAATCATTGTCAAGCTGCATATTTTTTAAAGCTGCATTGGCTTCTAAAATGCGCCCCAGCTCAAAATCAACATCAAAAGAACTTGCCGCCGATGCATATTTTTTTAGTCCCATTGATTTTGTAAGCGTGAGCAAAGAATCTGCCATTTGAAAGCGGTGTTGTAGAATAGCGTGCGAAATAAGTGTGAAGAGAGGTCCTACTTCTTTCTCTTGGTAGCTAGCAGAAAGACTGATTAAAAGGCTATCAGACATTTTTAAGTCGTGGATATCACCCAATAAATGAAAGCGAGTAACCAAAGCTGCCGCATATTTTGAGGTATTGCTATAGTCGGGGGTATTTGCCGAAATCCTAGCACTCCAGAATAGTAGATCCGTTTGATTGGTTTTGATAGCCTGCGGTTCTGTGTAATGGTTTATTAGGCTATCTACAAAAAGGTCAGAAACAATAGGCGTTTGATTGGATTTGCAGGAAACAAAAAAAGAAAACCCAAAAAGAACAGGGAGCAGATATTTCATAAAAGAACGTTTGATCTTATATACGAAAATCTACCTGTTTTGGATGGTAAGCATCTATTATTTAATCACCACCGATTTCTTCTGACTGGTTAATGCAGAAAAAATACCCAGTGCGCCTCCGGTTATATTATTGGGTGGATTTGCAGGAGTGGTTGCACCACCACCATTGCGCGTTTGTTGTGATAGCGAATAGTAATAAGTATATGTTTCTAACGAAAGGCATTGCATCTCTATTTCTACCAGATCACCCAACAATAATTTAAGGTCCGGATCTCCACTTCTTAATGGGCGCTGATTGGGTAGTCCATTGTTTAAATTGTCATTGAAAGCAAAATAGGTTTCATCTAACTTTCCATTAATGGTCTGTATAAAACGATAACTATTTCCAAACACCATTGGATCGGTATACATCGGTACCACGTTATAATTTATTTCGTCATTCGCATTGGTATAGCTAATACGCAAACTATCCAACTTCACTGCTGTTGGCATAATACTCTGTGCAGAATAAGTTTTTCCATCGGCAAGTACAGACAATAAATAGGTCCTGCCTTCAATCCCCTTCAAACTATTCGTTTTGTACAACCCATTTCCAGCATGCTTTAGTGTGTCTCTTTGATTCACATTATCTGTGATGATCACTTGCGCATTGGTTACTGCAGGATAGCTGCTTGTGGCATTGAAATTGACCGACTTATTTAATTTCACATAATAAGGTCCCGCAGCATTTGTTACCGCCCCATCTATTACCAACACATCTGTATTATTATTTAAATCAAGCTGTATCACTTTCTTACAACTGCTGAATACAACAATTAATAAAATAAAATAAATGATTTGTTTCATGGGAATCTTTGATAAATATTTCTTCTCCTTAAGTATAGTAAGTTTCATCTTGCTCGCGATTAAAATTTAAAATTGTATGTAACACTTGGTACCCATCTAAACAAAGCCGTTTGCTCCGACTGCGTTCTTGTTGGATCATTGGGATCGTCCTTGAATTCAATACTATAAGCGTTTTGACGGCCATACACATTGTACAAACTAAAATTCCAACTACTCTGGTACCTTCCTTTTTTTGCCTTCTCGTATGTTGCACTAAAATCAAGTCGGTGATTCACCGGCATGCGATTGGCATTTCGATCACTGTATTGGAAAATGGTTTGAGCACCTATATTGTATTTGCCCGTTGGAAACGTAACGGCATTTCCTGTATTGTAAACAAATACGCTGGAGAGCGACCAATACTGATTCAACTGATAAATGCCCACTACTGATAAATCATGTGTACGATCTTGCTTTGCATTATACCATTGGTTATTGTTAATGCCATCAATCAGTCGTTCTGTTTTTGACAAAGTATAACTGATCCATCCCGTCAACTTACCAGATTTTTTCTTTGCAATCACTTCAATACCATAAGCCCTTCCTTTGCCATACAACAACTGGCTTTCTACATCAGGAGTAGTAATAATGTCGGCCGCGTCTTTATAGTCTAATAGGTTTTGCATATCCTTATAATAGACTTCCACACCCAGTTCATAATTGTTGTCCTTGAAATTTTTTGCATAACCCAAACTATACTGGTCGGCTATTTCTGGTTTGATATTATAGGAGTTGCCTATCCACTGATCCGTTGGATTTGATCCAGTTGAATTACTCAACAAGTGCAAGTGTTGTGTATTGCGCGCATAGCCTGCTTTAAAACTGCTTGATTCTGTTAAGCGGTAATTGGCTGTGAACCTAGGTTCTAGGTTAAAATAGGTTTTACCCGGACTGCCCGATGCCAAGACCACACTGTCCGTTTTTTGTCCCTTGTTATTGAAAATATTATAGGTAGTTCCTCCTAAAAGAGTATAGGCAGATAGTCGTAGTCCGTAGTCTAGAGTAAGATTATCCGTTGCCTTATAATTGTTGTTGATATACAGTGCATTTTCTAACGACTGTCGATCATTTTTTGCGATGCTATTATTGACTGTTCCGGTAAAAGTACTAGGTGCAAGGGTATGGTGTATGGCGTTCACACCAAATCGCATAGCATTTTTAGAGTTGAGGTAAAAGGTAAAGTCTTGTTTGAGGTTCCAGTCGCGGATGGTTGAATTGATATTAAAGTCAGTCTCCCCGTTTTTAATTTTTATATTGTATTTGTACTTGCTATAAATGAGGGATGTGTTGGAAAACAGTTTTTGATTGATGATATAATTCCAACGAAGTGTTGCGGTTGCATTGCCCCAATCGATTCCAAAACTATTGCTAAAACCAAGTACGTCTCTTCCAAAATAGCCCGATAGGTAGAGCCTGTTTTTTGCATCGATCTTAAAATTGGCTTTTGCATTGAGGTCATAGAAATACAAAGTATTGTCTTTGAATTTTGGAGCAGCTAATAAAAACACATCGGCATAAGTACGGCGGGCTGAGACGATAAAAGAAGACTTATCGTTCGCAATAGGACCTTCCACACTTATCCTACTACTGATTAGTCCAATGCCTCCAGTAACATTCATGTTTTTGTTATTACCCTCTTTCATTTTTACGTCGAGTACGGAAGAAAGTCGACCTCCATATTGCGCGGGACTATTGCCCTTGATAATGGTGGCGTCTTTTACAGCATCGCTATTGAAAGTGCTAAAAAAGCCCAGTAAGTGGGATGCGTTATATACCGGAGCTTCATCGAGCAAAATCAAATTTTGGTCAGCCGCTCCACCACGCACATAGAAACCGGCATTGCCTTCACCTGCAGATTTGATACCGGGTAATAATTGGATGGTTTTCAATAAGTCTTTTTCACCAAAAATGACCGGCACTTTGGAGATGTCTTTGATATTGAGCACTTCGGTGCCCATGATGGCCTTGGTGAGGTTGTCGTCTTTTCTTTTGGAGGAAACTACCACATCAACCAAGGTTTTCTTGCTTTCTAGTTTGAAGTCGACCACCACCGAACTATCCAGGTTCAGCACCATGGTTTTTTCAGTATAGCCAACGGAGGAAACTTTCAGGTTGTATTTGCCTTTGGGAAGGGAGATGGAATAGAAGCCATATTCGTTGGTTGAAATGCCGCCTTTGTTGGAATTTCCTTCCAGTTGAAGGGAAGCCCCAATCAGTGATTCGCCCGTTTGAAGGTCGCGGATAGAGCCACTAATGGTAAATTTAGTTTGAGAAAATGCGGAAAAACCGCAAAGGCTTATCAGGCAAAAAAGAAAAGCCCTCTTAAAGATCTTGTGATTCATTGGTTCAATTACTTTAGGTCTTTTTGTTTTTAAGTCAACAAAATTGCGACAAAAGGGTTCAGTATATATGTTAAATAATAATAAATTGGCAAATTTTACTGCCATAAAACATAAAAAGGAACGGCCCAGATGTTTTTTCCGAATGGAACCACTTCCTTGCCTTCATATAGAACCACTCCTGCAGTAAAATCTTTGCCGGTTAATTCAGCAAAAGCTTGAATTCCTTTAAAGTCATGTATGGAAACTGATTCGGATTTCTTTATTTCAATAGCAAACAATGATCCGTCGGATTTTTCTACAATAAAATCAACTTCTTTACCATCACTTGTTCTAAAATGATATAGTTCTGCTTTGATATTAGCATTACTAATTTGTTTGAGCAGTTCAGTAGCAACAAAATTTTCTACTATATGTCCAAAGACGTCGGGTTTATTTTTGGCTATAGTGGTCAAGTCTAGGTCAAGCATATGACAAAGAAGTCCTGAATCAACAATATATCCCTTAGGTGTTTTAACTAGTCGCTTTCCAATATTTCGGTACCATGGCATGATATCAAAAGTCAGAAACATCATTTTCAGGATATGACGGTATGTTTTTGTGGTAACAGAGCTGAGTCCAAGTTCACGAGAGATATCGGAATCATTTAATAAACCACCAGCCCTTGTGGCTAGTATGCGTAATAATTGAGGAAGTAAGGAAACTTTATCTAGCTCGGCTATTTGTCTAACATCACGCAATAAAATGGTAGAAAGATAGCCGTCCATCCAATCCCTTCGATTTTCGGTATTTTTTTGGCTGATTTCAGGGAAACTAGCTATGGTCATTGCCTCTAATAAGCTTATGTTTCTGTCTTTGATCCCAGAAAAATCCATTTGTAAAAGGCGTTCAAGTCCATTTCCGAATCCGTTGCTAGCTTCAGCAGCAGAAAAGGGATACAGGGTAAGTATATTCATTCTGCCCACTAAAGCATCTGATAATTTTGGAAGGGATAAAATATTTGCTGATCCTGTTAAAAGGAAATTTCCATTGGTGGCAGATGCATTATTGAGCCGATCTTCATCCACAACAATTTTTAATGCCCTGAAAATTTCAGGTACCAATTGCACCTCATCAATGATTAATGGTTTAGTATATCCGGAAAGAAATGATTCTGGAGCAGCAGTAGCAGCAGCCATCATGGTTGGCCTGTCGAAGCTTACATAACTTGTGGGTTCTTTTTTGCTGCCAATTTCCTGCGCTAGTTCGTGAACAAGCGTGCTTTTACCTGTTTGTCTGGCACCATTTAAAAAAACAATTGGACTATGTTTTAATGCGTCTATTAAGCGATTCTTGATATGACGGGGTACTTTAGTCACCCTGCAAATATAAAACTATACTTTAAATATCTTAAACACGTATTTTAAATTTGCAAGAAATTAGCCTGCTTTTAATGCTTCCACCACTTTTTGCATCTCCGAAACGGTTCCAATGCTAATCCTAAGCCAGCTGCTATTCTCTTCAAAGGAACGGGCGCCTACAATATTTTTTGCTTGAAGAACGGTGGGGACGTCTTTGGGATAAGTCTTGGTATCGAAATAAACAAAGCTGGTGAAGGACTCTATATACTTAATGCCTAAATCATTAAAGCCTTTATAGAGGATGGCTTTTGCCTTGATGTTTTCTGCTTTGCAGTATTCCACAAATTCCTTGTCATGTATCACCGCTAGTGCGCCTTTCATGGAAATGATAGATGGTCCCGCATTGGCCCAAGCCATAATAGAGCTCAGTTCTTTGATGGTATTGGGATGAGCCAAAAGATAGCCAACCCTAGCGCCAGCCATACCAAATGTTTTAGAGAAGGTTTTGGCGATGATGAGGTTGGGATTGTCATTGACTAAATGGAACATAGACGGACTATCATAATAATCTGTATAAGCTTCGTCCAATAATAGAACAGCTTTTCCACTCACGTTTTTCACGAAAGCCTCTAATTCATTTTTGGGCGAAACGGTGCCTGTTGGATTATTTGGGTTACAGAGATAGACCATTTTTGTATCGGCATCCATGGTCTTAGTGAGGGCTGCCAAGTCGTTATGCTTGGTAGCGGTAAGTGGAACCAATTTTGTAGGCATGCCTAATTTTCTTGCGGCGGGCAACCAGATTTTAAAAGTTGGTTCCGAGGCCACAATATTTCCTTTTTTAGCTGCCGTCCAGGCAGTGACCACGCCAAGTAATTCTGACGAGCCTGCTCCGAGTAAGATATTGTCTTTGGTATGTCCCGTTAAACTTCCGATAGATTCTCTTAGTTGCCCGATCACATCAAATTGATATCGGTTAGACATGAGCACTGCGTCTATCATGGCTTTTTGAGCCGATGCAGCTGGGCCATGTGGATTTTCGTTGGAACTCAGTTTGATGATGCTGCTAGGAAGTTCAGCATGATTGATTAAAAAGCGTTCCTGATCGCGAGCAAATAAGTCTTTCGAAAAGGCAAAAGCAGCAACGGCAAAAGCGGACTGTTTAATTAATTGACGGCGTTCCATATGATTTGATTGTGGGATTAGAAGGATTTCCTAAGATAATAAAAATTCTTTAAAAAAATTAAAGGCACATTCCAACGCAAAGTTCAAACGACTATAATTAGCCTGATCTTCAGCAATTCTAGATTAACTTTAATTGAAGGCAGTTACAAAATATAAACCCTTTTGATGATCAACTTATTATTAATCGCCATAATAGCGCTACTCATTCTTACCATTATTTTAATCATTGTATTTAGCAAAAAAAAATCTGTAGAGATCCCTTTGTTGATGGAAAAATTGGCGCTTTTACAAAACAATCTTTCGGTGATTGAAATGAACCTGAAGCAGGACTTTAAACTGAATCGCGAAGAAAACGGAACGATTGCCAAAGAAAACAGAACTGAAATCAGTAGTAGTCTCAAGTACCTCAATGAACAAGCACGTGCCGACAGCATACAAATGCGAGACGCACTCATCCTTGCATTCAAAGGATTTCAAGAAACCTTCGATAAAAACGTGGCTTCTTTTAACGAACTACAGAAAGAGAAGTTTGGATTGATGGAGACTAAACAAGGGGAGTTGATCAAGCATACAGAAAATAAATTAGAGCATATTAGAACAACGGTGGAAGAGAAACTAGAAAAGACATTGAGTGAAAGACTGGGCCAAAGTTTTGAAACCGTAGGTAAACAACTGATTGAAGTGCAAAAAGGCTTGGGAGAAATGCAAACCCTAGCGCAGGATGTGGGTGGTTTGAAAAGGGTGTTGAGCAATGTGAAAATGCGTGGTGGTATTGGAGAAGTTCAATTGAGTATGTTGTTAGAACAGATTTTGGCGCCAGATCAGTATGAGGCCAATGTAAAAACCAAGATGGGCAGTAGTGATTTGGTGGAGTTTGCGGTGAAGCTTCCTGGCAAAGACGATAACAACAAACAAGTATGGTTGCCTATTGATGCCAAGTTTCCCAAAGATGTGTATGAACAATTGCAAACAGCCTATGATACGGTTGATACAGTATTGATTGAACAGGCACAGAAAAATTTGGAGAATACTATTAAGAAAATGGCCAAGGATATCAGCGACAAATATTTGGATCCACCTAATACCACCGACTTCGGTATCATGTTCCTACCTTTTGAAGGAATCTACGCTGAAGTGGTGCGTAAAGCCAGTTTATTAGAAGAGCTGCAAAGGAATCATAAGATTGTGGTAACGGGACCAACTACACTGGCCGCCATTTTAAATAGTCTGCACATGGGCTTTCGTACATTAGCCATTCAGAAACGCAGTAGTGAAGTGTGGACTGTGTTGAGTGAAGTGAAAAAGGAGTTTGAAAATTTTGGGGGACTGATGGAGAAAGCACAAAAAAACATTCAAACGGGCATGAATCAATTAGACGATGTAATGGGTGCACGCACAAAAGCTATACAAAGAAAATTGAGGGGTGTAGAATCATTGAATAAAGAAGAGGGAAAAACAAACGTACCGCTTGCTTTGGAAGAGTTGGATGACAATTAATAAACGCTAGCTCCCTTGAAAGCAGTGTATATTTATGAGAATCAATTCCTTTTCCTTTATAAATAACTTGTATGAAAAACGCAATACTGATTAGCCTATTATTGTTCGTTTCACTCGCGGTTTTCTCTCAAGAAAAAACAAGGAAGGACACGGTCATATTGGGGATCTATATTACAAGTATCCATGACATTGATTTCAAGAACCAGGAATACGACATTAGTTTTTGGATGTGGCTGAATTATTCCTTTAAGAAAAACGGGGCTAGTTATTTTGAAAACAAAACCGAACTCTTACATTCAATGGAAATTCCACAAGCAAAGTCTGTGGAGATGACTTTTATTGATTCTTCAACCAGCGATCATATTCTGGCGAAAGTGCATTGTGTGATGAAAGACAATTGGAATATTCAATCCTTTCCATTTGATCATCAAAAACTGCTTCTGACAATTGAAAATTCCATGTATGATTCCGCTAATATTAAAATCATCATCGATAGTACAAGGGCACTATATGATACTTCGTCAACCAGCATAAAATATAATAAAACAATCCACGGATGGAAAATAGAACAGATCAGTTTTAAAAACTCCTCTAATAATTACTATACAAATTTTGGCGATATACCAGAAGTACAAGCAGATCGTAAAAGTAAACCCAAGCCTACAAATTATAGTGCGGCTAAATTTGTGGTTGAAATAGAAAGAGAATCATGGAGTGTTTTTTGGAAAATCATTATCTGCATGTACATCTCCTTTTTTATATCTTATGTGTCTTTCTTTATCAGTCATAAGAGCGTAGAATCAAGACTTGGCCTTAGTGTGGGTGCCCTGTTTGCGGTGATTGGAAATAAATATATTGTGGAAGCTTCGTTGCCAGATTCGGCCTCCTTCACGCTAGTAGACATGTTGCATACCATCACCTTGTTTTTTGTGTTATTAATTATTTCTTTGAACATTATTTCAATTAGGCATATCAATAATAACCATATTGCAAAAGCCATGAAATTTGATTTGATCAGTTCAAAACTTGTATTGGCTTTATATATTCTTATGAATATTGTGCTTATTTGGAATGTATAAATAATACTATAATAAAAAACGCCTTAAAATCAAAACCTTTCCAAATGATTTTTTAAAAAAGGGTGTTTTACGCAATAAAATTCGGTGTTTTAGCTCTTGTAGGGCATTTTCTGGAGAGATACTTTTACTAGGTAATTATTGAAACGAATGGTCATTTGAATTGACCAGTAGTTTCAACTCACCTAATAAAACCTTTTTATGAAAAAACATCTTTACTTCCTTCTTTTGGGCTTTCTTTTCTCAACTGGATATATGTTTGGTTGCAAGAAAACGGAATCACATTCTGGTCAATCAACTGGAATCAATCTTGATAGTACATTGGTATTTTACTTGCAACATTATTTGGCAGAACAGAAGGAGAAGATGAGCAAAAACGGTAAAACTACTATTGATTCTATTATATCTAATAGTAGATGGGATGTTGCAGAACAGTTGATGATTTCTAATACGTTATCTATCATCTATGTACCTGTTGGTGAACAAACATTGGGAATCACCTATTTTTATAATAAGCAAAAACAAAGTGTGGATAGTTGTTATTTAGTAGATATTAGTACAACAATGTCTAATTATTTTTTCAAGAAAATGGACGTTATACAATCAAGGTATCGACCAAATAAAACCAAGCTGAATGCTACTTTTACGGGCCTATTTAGGGATTTTTCTATTGATAATAAGTTTAAATCAGAGATAAAGTACGATAAAGGTTCTGTGGTTTATACAAAAGATCTTCGAACAAAAGGACTTACTCAAAAAGGGAATATTAGAACATTTGAAACTTGTATTGCCTGGTATTGGGTAACAACATATCCGAACGGCAGTGAAAATTGGCAATACATGTATACACAATGTGATAATTGTGATGAACAGCCCTATTCTGTTGCAATAACAACGGCAAAAATGTATATTCGAAAAGCAGACTGCTTAGGAGGTGGAGGCGGTGTACTTCCTACGCCACAGAATGAGTGTAACTATACAAGTGAAGAAGCAAAAGATTTATTAAATACAATGTCTGTTATATCAGGAACTGGAAGTATTATAAATATGCCAAATGGCGCTCAAACTACTGACACAATTACTGGTATAATTAGGGAACCCAGATTAATCTTTTTAGATGCTTTAACAGTCAATTATATAGTTTCAAATGCAACACAGTATTATGAAGCAATGTTTGGTGGAATTAGGTATAGAAATAATGCAGCTGATCAAATCTATAAATGGGAAGAATTAAACTATGTTGGATTGAGTTCTAGGTATGGCACTACACCGCCATGTGTTGAAGTAGAACTTTCCTCCGCTTGTAGCCCCATAGTAATTTCGGAATCTAAAACTAGTGCAAGTGTAGTAATGTATGCAGCAGTTGATATTAAACTGAATTGTCTACCATCAGGAAGCTGGAGTCAAAGCAAAAAACACAAAATCAATTACTTTAATATAAGTGCAAATTAAACTGTTATGAAATCATCTAAATTGTATTGTTACTATTTTATTTTTCTATTCTTTTTTTGTTTCACCGTGCAATCCCAAGTTAATAATTTGTTGTCTTGCAAGTTGAGTAAAATTGGACCAACATATGATAATAATTGGAATAGGAATGGCTACGATACAATAACAGATTTTATTTATCTATATAAGGATATTAAGTTAATTAGCAGACCAATTGTAGTAGATTTCTATGATAATGGAAAATTAACTGGTTCGGAATTACATAGTCGTTATTTTGTTCATCATAAAGATAGTTTGTATGGATTGCTTTTTGATACTACTATGAAAATAATAAAACAAAGAGTGCATATTGATAGTGGATCTGTAGAAAGAAGTTTATTTAATAATGATATTGAAAAAGATTTTAAAACCTTGAAAATACAGACACAACAATTAAATGTTGTAATTGACCAATTTTCATTTAAAGATATTTATTTCATTAATGACAAAGAGGACACTTCAAAAAATACTATTTTGACTTTAACTTTTTCAAATTTAATGAAAACACACCCTATTAGTATATCAACATATATGGATAGTCTTCGTTTTTCAAAATTGGTTGAAATAAGAACAGATCAACCAGAACGCTTTTTTAAAAAGGAGAAATATACAATGGCACCATATTTCTTTATCTATAGAATGGAACCCTATGAGAGTAATGAAAAGGATATGATTATGAATTTTATAAATATTTATGTAAAAGAAATAGGAT
>JANOYH010000311.1:0-7650 GCA_031428775.1 Bacteroidota bacterium | reverse complement strand
GGAATAGAAGTACCATTTAAACGTCCAAGGGAATTAGCTACTGATACTGCTACTAGTTATGATGTTATAATACATGCGCTTAACCATTATGAACAAAATGGTAAATCTTTTGATGCAGTATTATTATTGCAGCGATTAATAGAAAAAAATATCACTGTTGATGTGTTAACAGATCAAACATCGGCTCATGATCCTTTGATTGGATATATCCCGCATACTTTAACTAATGATGCAGCCAATACTTTAAGGATTTCAAATCCCGATGCTTATATCGCTTTGAGCTATGATAGCATGAAATTGCATGTAGAACTGATGTTGGCGCTACAAAAAAAGGGCTCCGTTGTTTTTGACTATGGCAACAATTTAAGGGCTAGAGCACTTGAACACGGACTAGCCAATGCATTTGATTTTCCAGGGTTTGTTCCAGCGTATATCCGCCCATTATTTTGTGAAGGGAAAGGACCTTTTAGATGGGCTGCATTAAGCGGAGATCCTGCTGATATAGCTATTACGGACGAACTCATCGTTGGTTTGTTCCCAGAAAATATAGGGCTTTTAAGGTGGATGAAAATGGCCAAAGAAAAAATAGCTTTTCAAGGATTGCCCGCTAGAATTTGTTGGTTGGGTCAGGGTGAAAGAGAGAAAGCTGGACTAGCCATCAATGAATTAGTGCGCACCGGCAAACTGAAAGCCCCCATTGTTATTGGTCGTGATCATTTAGACACGGGCTCAGTTGCATCACCCAATAGAGAAACGGAAGCCATGTTGGATGGCTCAGACGCAGTAGCCGATTGGCCAATTCTAAACGCATTAATCAATACTGCTGGCGGAGCATCTTGGGTTAGTCTGCACCATGGTGGTGGCGTAGGAATGGGTTATAGCATTCATGCTGGAATGGTCATAGTGGCCGATGGAACGGAGGATGCCGCAGAAAGATTAGCAAGGGTTTTAAGGAATGATCCAGGCATGGGAGTTATCAGACACGCAGATGCGGGTTACGATATTGCGCTTGATAATTTGAGAAAACACGGACTTGGATTAAAAGATAGATTGGAATAAGAATAATGAAATTTTTTTCAAAAATTATGACAACTTAATCAACTCAAAACTGGTCTAAAAATTTCCTATGAACCTACGCTGCTTATTTTTTATTTGTCTTTGTTTCAACCAATTTACTAGCAAAGCAAATGATAGCATTCCAACCTTAATACATGGAAAATACCTAGATGATTATGGTATAAAATATGAAATCAATGAACAACTTTGGTGGCAAAAAGAAAATGCTAGGTACCATGTGCTTTCATGGAATCAGGAGGAACAGTTTATTGTTTTGAAAAATGATGCACATAATAAATCAGCACCTAGTCTATACACCAGGATTGATTATATGCGCTTTCAAAAAATGGAACCTTATACTTGGGGTTACTGTTATACCGTTTACAATGCGGCTTCAGACAGTATTGCGCGTAACGCACCATCGGCAGACCGACTCAATCCCAAAAAAGGTTGCAATGGATATCCTTTTTCGAGAATGAAGGCCGATTGATTTTAATCATTCATGACGCAAAGAATTATCCCAACTGTTTTTTAAAGAATGCCAAAGTTCTTTCCCAAGAAAGTTTAGCTGCGGCTTCATTATATCTAGTTGGAGCTGTATCATTGTGGAAAGCATGGTTCACGTCTTCATACACAAAAATTTCATAAGGAATATTATGTTGTTTTAATGCAGCTTCATAAGCAGGAATGCCCGCATTCACGCGTTCATCTAATCCTCCATAGTGTAACATCAAAGAAGCTTTTATCTGTTCAACTTGTGCGGCTTCTGGTTGTCGACCATAATAAGCAACCGCCGCTTTTAAGTTTGGCACTGCAACAGCCAAACTGTTTGCCATGGCTCCTCCCCAACAAAATCCAACACATCCATATTTTCCATTGGTATCTTTTCTAGTAGAAAGATATTCGAAGGCTTTGCTGAAATTTTGAAGATTTTCTTCCGGTTTTAGTGTAGAAAATTTTGCACGTATTTCATCGTCGTTCTTTGGCAATTCACCTAAGGGCGATAAAATATTTGGCGCAATGGCTAAGTATCCTGCATTAGCAACCCTTCTTGCAACGTCTTCTATATGGGCATTTAACCCTCGGTTCTCATGAATCACCACTACAGCAGCTAATTTTTTATTCGTCTTAGGTTTTGCTACATAGGCACTCATCTGTCCATTTACTCCTGCATAGCTGATGGTTTCAATTTCCAATTCATCTGCCGGTGTAATGGCTGCATTGCTGGCATTTACTTCAATCATCGGTAAAATACTCAAGGCTGCGGCCATGCTTCCCGTTAGTAAGGTCAGTCGTTTTAGAAATTCATTTCTGCTTAAAGGTTTATGGGTATACTCGTCATATAAATTGATAATTTCTTGATTCATGTGGCAATAATTGAGGCATTAATATACAAAAAAAGGTTGCTACAATTTGTAACAACCTGTACTATTTCTTTACTTTTTATTTAACTGCCTCTTGATCCTCCAGTTTTAATGGGTTTCTTGGTAGTACCTACTGCTTTAGCTCCTGGCTTAGCAATAAACTTCGACCCTTGGCCGCCAGCTTTAGGGCCTTTGCTTCCGGGTTTTCCGCTGTTTTTATTGTTTACGGGTAATGACATATTATTGGTTTAAGGTGATAAATATAATGACTTTTATCCATCAAGCCTTTTCATCAGTTGTTCATCAATTTTTTTGAATAGATGGTAAGGCTTATATATTCGCCAATCGGGCAGTTCCATTAGCTCTATATAATATTGTAATTTCTTTTTCCTGAAATCTTGTTGGGTTGCTGTAGTCATATTTAAAGCAACTATCCAACCATCTTGCTCACTCACTTCTTCATACCATTCTTGGTAATAATCTTTGTCGCCACTATGAAAATTAAGCACATTTTCAGTAATTAAAATGTATTTATAGATTCCTTGGGCGTAAAGTAAATCCACTATTTCACGCTTCAGTTCCATGATATCATTTTCAATGGCGTCGTTCCATTCTCCAATCATTTCAATAATTGTAAAGTGCAGTTCGTAATCCACATATATGATTTTCAAATACAGTGTCCTGCTCCCAAAATTGTCCCACTGAGGGTGTATATAATAATTATACACCGTTTGAGAATATTCAAATTCACTGTAGGTTCTGCCATAAAAAGGCGACTGTTGGTCTTCTTCTGCCACATAGATATGGCGCCAATTAAAAAACGGTTCTATGTCTTGCATCTATACTTTGTCTTGCATCAATATAATATTGTGCCTAATGCTATGATATTACGGCTTCTACTGCTTTTTTTACACTTCCATGTTTTAATAATAGGTCTTTGGCGGTTTCATAATCCTGCAATTTCAAAGACTCCATTAACATCTTAACGCCTCGGTCTACCAGTTTTACATTACTCAGTTGCATGTTTACCATTTTATTGTCTTCCACTCTTCCCAATTGAATCATAATAGAAGTGGAGATCATGTTCAACACCAACTTTTGCGCAGTACCACTTTTCATGCGTGTTGATCCAGTTACGAATTCTGGTCCCACTACAACTTCCACAGGATAATCTGCTGCATCAGAAACAGGAGAATTTGGGTTGCAACAAATACTTCCAGTAACAATACCCCTTTTCCTACATTCTTTTAGAGCACCAATTACATAAGGTGTGGTACCACTTGCTGCCAATCCTACTACTACATCTTTATCACTTACAAAGTGTTTAACAAGGTCGGCCCAACCGCCATCTGCACTGTCCTCTGCAAATTCAACTGCTTGCGTAATGGCTTTATCGCCTCCGGCTATGAGACCTATTACTAATCCGTAGGGAACTCCAAAGGTAGGTGGACATTCACTTGCGTCTACAATACCTAATCGACCACTAGTTCCAGCACCAATATAAAATAATCTTCCACCAGCCAACATCCTATCACTAATAACGGAACATAATTGCTCAATTTGTGGAATGGCTTTAGCAACTGCATCGGGCACTGTTCTATCCTCCTTATTAATATTTTCCAACAGTTCAAGTATGGACATTTTTTCCAAGTGATGGTAGATGGAAGTTTGCTCTGTTACCTTAATAAAATCTGACATGTGTTCTATTTAGCTGTGAAATTCAATTAATCCCTTCATTGGAGCTTTTAATACTTTGCCTAGCTCTAATTCGTAAGTGTTGCAAAGTTCTTGTAACACATCTTTAAATCCAAATGCAACACTACCAATAAAATTAATGGGAAGGGTCCAGCTTTCGCGATATTTATAAATATGGGTAAAGAAAAAATCGTTTAAACCATCTTCTATAATGTTTTCAATCATATAATGACCCCTATTTTCTGCAAGGAAAATGGCAAAAGACGCTAAGTATCTATTGGCTAAGGGTTTTTTGTAGACATTTTCCAATATTTCCATTGGATTGGTCATGAATCTTTGTTCAAATAAGTGTTGCAACTCTTCGTCGAATGTACCATACAAATAGTGTTGAATCACTTTCTTACCTAAATGGGCACCGCTGCCTTCATCGCCAAGGATATAACCGATACCGGGACTGTTTTTACTCATTTTTCTGCCATTATAAAAGCAGGAATTAGAACCTGTACCAAGAATACAAGCAATGCCTTTTTTTCTACCACAAAGTGCTCTGGCAGCAGCTATCAGGTCGGTTTCGACAGATATTTTACACTTTTTAAACAATTGTTTCAGTGCCTTTTGAATAATCTGTACATTGTTTGGATTGCTAAGCCCAGTTCCATAAAAATGAATTTCAGTAATTACTTCATTTTTTAATTTTGGCAGCAATTCTTTCTGTAAAAGGGCAATAATTTGATCAACATTTAAAAAATAGGGACTGATTCCCTGTGTTTGAAATGTTTTTTTCTTACCGTCAATCAACAAGCACCACTCACATTTGGTGGCACCGCTGTCTGCTATTAATTTAACTGACATATCTCTTTTTTTGAGTCTGGTCCTAATCTTTGGATTCTTACAATAAAACCTTGTGCAACTTATACCATTCATCCGAAAGGACAAACCTTTATCTGTCATTATCACATTAATACAGATATTCGCATGCTAATTAAAGTTACAAACAAGCTTTGTTTATGGGAAGTAAAAAATTACAGTTGTGGTTACCAGTTTTGTTTGCAATAACCATGATTTTGGGGATGTTAATAGGATTTCAATTGAATGAACGTACGGCTGGGAGTCGCTTTTTCAATTTGTCAAGAAAAACTTAACTACAAGAAGTGGTGGATCTCATTAATGGAAAATATGTGGATAAAATTGCTGCAGACAGTGTAAATCAGTTAGCAGTTAACCAATTATTGTCACATTTAGATCCTCATTCTGTATTGATTCCTGAAGCTGATTTGACTGAAACCAATGAACAACTGATGGGGAATTTTCAGGGTATTGGAGTAGAATTTCAAATGGTGAATGATACTGTGAATGTGATGAGTGTAGTAAAAGGCGGTCCATCTGAAAAAGTGGGTATTCAAGTTGGCGATAAGCTCTATGCGGTAAATGATACTAATAAGATTTCTGGGAAAACAATTACACCTGATCATATCCGTAAATTATTGAGGGGTGAGCAAGGTACAAAAGTGAAAGTGAGTTTGATAAGAGAGGGAAAATCAATGAGTGTGCTGATTGAACGTGGAGTGATACCAGTTCCTTCCATTGATGTAGCTTATATGATAAACAAGGAAACAGGTTTTCTTAGAATCAATCGTTTTGCTGAACGTACTTATGAAGAATTCATGGAAAGTATGGGTAGACTGCAAAAGCAAGGGATGAAAAAACTGATTTTAGACCTTAGAGGCAATGGTGGCGGATTGATGAAAGAAGCCACTGCTATTGCGGATGAGTTTTTGAGTGGCGACAAACTAATTGTATATACAGAAGGCGACAAAGTCAAAAGAACTGATTTTAGGGCAATGAGGGATGGAATATTTGAGGAAGGCAAACTTATTGTGTTGATTGATGAAACTTCTGCATCGGCAAGTGAAGTGCTGAGTGGGGCTTTACAAGACTGGGATAGGGCCACCATAATTGGTAGGAGAAGCTTTGGTAAAGGGCTGGTACAAAAACAGTTTTTGTTATCTGATGGAAGTGCAGTTAGACTAACAGTGGCAAGATATTATAGTCCGATAGGAAGAAATATTCAGAAGCCATATGGCAAAGATAAAGACGCTTATAATGAAGAGTTGATGGAAAGATTCCATAACGGATCAATGTTGAAAACGGATACTTCGAAGCCTAAAGGCAAAGCCTATAAAACCCCAGTTGGAAGAACAGTCTATGGTGGGGGCGGAATTACTCCAGACATATTTGTAGCATTTGATACCTCTAGAATCAGTGCAGCCATACTTAAACTCTTTTATAAAAACACGTTGAACAATTTTGTGTACTATTATTATATTCAGAACCGCCAAAGATTTAATGCGATTAAAAAGCCGACCGATTTGCTCCTTCAATTTAAACCAGGAATGGTAGAATTGGAAGCACTTAGGCAATTTGCAGCATCCAAAGACAGCATTTTAATTGACGGTTATAACGAAAAAGAGCGTTTTCAGGTGGCACAAAAGCTGCAAATTATGATGGCAAGACAAATTTGGCGAACCGAAGGCTATTTTGAAGTATCCAATTTAGTGGATTCAGCTGTTATCAAGGGGTTAGCGGTATTGAAATAGGAATAGGGTGTTTTCAACGATAAAATTCGGTGTTTTCACCGAGGTCATTTTTGAAAGAATTTCCTTAATTTCATTTCCTGATTTTCACATCCCCTAATCTGTACAACTATGAGCCATAAGCCCATTATACTAATTTGTTTAATCATTGCCTTTTTCAGCCTAATTTTTGTTAATCTAACAGAGAATTGGTTGTTCATTGTAATAGGATTGCTTTCTACAGGCAGTTCCATGATTACAGCTAGCTTATTATTATTGATAAGAGAAAAAAGACAATGGCAGTCTGTTGAATCAAACAATCATTAAATAGTTCCCCTTTTACCAAAGCCGTTTTCCCTGATAAAAATCTAACACTTTACAGCGCAAAAAGAAATCATATTTGGCACTTGCAAAGGCAGAATTTGTTTTGTCTAAATTGTTTTTTGATGCCAAATATTCTACTGAAGTGGTTAGTCCAGCTGTAAACCTTGTTTCTGCTATTAAAAAAGAACTTTGATAATCTTCTTTTTGTTTCAATAAAGTTTGATAGCGTTCAAATGCAGTATTCATATTTAGATAAGCTTGGTCAATTTGCTGACGTAATTGTGTCTTAACGGTGCTCAATTCAAAATCGACGCGCTTTTCTTGTATTACTGCTTGCCTCAATTTTGTTTTAGTTTGCATTCCATTTAAAATTGGAATCTGTACACCCAAACTAACAGAATTATTATAATTGTTTTTCCACTGATCACCATAACTGATTTTTTGGTTTTGGTAGTTGTTTTGAGGAGAAACAACCGGAAGTTTCCCAGTTATTGTATTCACATAACTATTGGTTACTTGGTCTACAGTGCTGATGAATTCTTGTCGGCTTGCAATACTAGAATAATTGGTGCCCCAACCTCCATTCAGGCTGATGGTAGGAAGCAGTTGACCTTTGATAGATTTTATTGCAGAACGTG
>JANOYH010000310.1:0-2093 GCA_031428775.1 Bacteroidota bacterium | reverse complement strand
CTAACTTGATGGTGAGCTTTTCAGCGGTTTTTCCAATGGTGCTTTGAAACTCAGGAACTTTAAAAAGCCAATAAAAGAAACTGCCCCGGCTTTCTTGCTGCATGTCGCCTGAAATAGTAGTTCGAATCATAGCACCATAGTCTGATTTCAAATAATCCCAGTTTTTGGAAATTTGATGTTCCATTTGAAATTTCTTTTGTTTCAGAAGGGCTATTTGCCTGTCTAAGCTAGCCAAGTCATTGATATTATTCTGGGTCATATTCCTTGGTTTGTTCCCTGATAATAATACGGATAATGGGATTGATGAATAATTGTTTTCTAAGTAATATAATTACTATGGCAATGAATATTATGATTGCTGTTGTAACGCCAAAACCTGCAACAAAGCTGTTGAATACAAGTGATAAATAAAAACCTAGTGTAATTCCCGAAAAAATGGCAATCAGGAAACAAAGCACACCAACTACTGCTAGCCAAATCAACAAAGCAGTTACCGTGGAGCTTTTTCTAATAAATTGTAATGTAAAAAGCTGCACCCTCAATTCTACATACTCATTCAATTGCTGTTTATTCCCTTCCAGAAATTCCCAAATATTAGGTGTCTTTTCCATATAGAATTTATTAGTTATAAGACCATTTTGGTTTGGCCATCTAGCTTTTTAATGATGTATATTTTCTTGTTTTCTAGATAGTCGGGCAATTCGCTATCGCGTTTAAATCGGATGGGTTGAAAATCAAAATCGTTAAACACTTTAAAGGATTTGTCGGATAAATTGTTGATCAATTCACCTTGGTGTTTATGTAATAGTTTGGTAAAATGATACATGGCTTCAAAACCTTTCAATACTTGATCACTTGGTCTGGCTTGAAATCTATTTCGATATTTATTACTGATAGAAACAGAGAGCTTATCTGTTCTTGGGAAATTATATGGGCTGCTGTATACAATTTCTACACCTTTATATTCAGGTTTGGACAATTCTTTAAAACTGTCCCATGTGGGCATACCCACAATCATTGATTTATAAACTTTGTTGTCTGCCATCATACGCACAATGGCATTGCCAAAAGGTTCGTTTAGTGTAGCGCAAATCAACACATTGTTTCTATTGCTATCTAGACTGTTTATGAGTAAAGCTGTATTCACACTATCGCCCATGTCAACCGTTTTCATGCGTAGTGCTATTGAAGGCGTTTTCTTTTGCAATTCCACAAAAAAACCTTGAATCATATCTTCTACTGCCCCCTGTCTTTTTACCCAAATTAAATTATCGGTACTATTAAATCGTTGTAAGTATTTATACAAAGCATCGCAGTGGGTTCGAAGGGTAGAATTGACCAAGACAAAATAGGGGTTTTCAATGACACCTCCATCATTGGGATAGGTTTCAGAAATTAGGGGCACTTTTTTTTGCAAAGCAAAATCAGCCAGCATTTTAATTTCTGTTCTATTATTAAATGAAGCAATGATCAAAGAAACATTTTCCATTTCAGGCTTTGATAAAATGGTTTCCATAGTTGTTGTTTCGCCTTTGCTATCAAATACGAGGACTTCTGCATTGCCCTCTTCTGCATTGAGTGAGTCAATTGCCATCATGACACCATTGTAAAATTCTAAGCCTGGTAGGATATATTTCGGGAGGCTGGTATTGCCCAATTTGTAACTAGTACCATCAAAGGCTGAGTCGAGGTACAATGGAGCAAATACGGCAATTTTCTTGTTCAAAAAATTGGTTTGCGCAGCTATTTGACTATTGTATAGCCAAATAGAAATGATGAAGAGGAAACCTATTTTGATGCGCATAGACCTACATTTTCATTTGATTGAATTATTCCCACTCAATTGTTGCTGGGGGTTTGCTGCTAATATCATATACCACCCTGTTAATACCTTTTACATTGTTGATGATTTCATTGCTGATATCGGCCAAAAATTCGTAAGGTAAGTGTGCCCAATCTGCGGTCATGCCATCTACCGAAGTAACTGCCCTTAAAGCAATTGTAAATTCGTATGTTCTTTCATCACCCATTACGCCAACACTTTTAACCGGCAATAATATTGTACCTGCCTGCCATACACTTGCATACAAATT
>JANOYH010000309.1:0-5962 GCA_031428775.1 Bacteroidota bacterium | reverse complement strand
AGCTATCAATATTTTTCTGGTTCTGCTGTTTACAAAACCAGTTTTAAAAAATCCGAAATTGCCACTTCTATTCTTTCATCCAACAAAGTATCGCAATACCTTTTAGAAATAGCTGCAGTCAATGAAAGCGTTACCGTAATATTGAATGGTAAAAAATTGGCTAGTTTAATCGGTCCCGTTTTTCAAGTAAGCATTCCTGCTACATTATTGCTAACAGAAAATGTATTGGAATTGAGTGTGTCTAATTCTATGGCCAATAGAATCATTGACCTCGACAAAAAGAAAATTTCTTGGAAAAAATTCAATAACACCAATTTCCCCGCCCGTCTTCCTCAAAATCGTGGTGCTGGTGGAATATTTGATGCTTCAAAATGGCAACCAAGGGCTTCTGGGATGCAAGGTCCTGTTACCCTTACAGCAATTACGCCTTTGTTTAACGAATAATTATTTTTTATGAAAAAGTTGCACTTGTTTTTTTTTCTGTTCTGTTCTCCCATTTTGTTATTTGCCCAACAAAATGTTCGTGAGTCTATCAACTTCAACAAAGGATGGTATTTCAGTTTGACGGATAGCACAAAAGACAAGATGCCCGCTTCAAATAACAACAAATGGCGCAAACTAAATTTACCGCACGACTGGAGTATTGAAGGTAAGTTTGATGAACATAGTCCCGCTACAACCGGTGGCGCAGCACTAAACGGCGGTCTAGGCTGGTATTGCAAAACATTTCTATTGAATAAATCCGATAGTAGCCGTTTAATACATATTGAATTTGATGGAGTATATAGGAATAGTGAAGTATATATCAATGGGCATAGTTTAGGCTATCGCCCCAATGGATATATTTCTTTTAGGTATCACTTAAATCCATACCTGCATTTTGGTAGTGAAACCAATGTGATAGTGGTGAGAGTGGACAATAGTCAACAACCAAACTCTCGTTGGTATTCAGGTTCTGGCATCTATAGAAATGTATCGCTAATTAAAACCAACAAAATTGCTGTTGCACATTGGGGAAGTTTTGTAACTACGCCAGAAGTAAGCAATGAAAAAGCCAGGATACATATTGTTACCAATATTTCAAATGCACATCAAACTGTTCAGAAAATTAATGTTACCACCAATTTATTGGATGCTACTGGTAAAATCGTAGCCACAGAATCGAAAAATAATATCGACATAAAATCCGACTACCAACTAACACAAGACCTCATTGTTTCAAAACCTGTTTTGTGGAATACAGAGCATCCTTATTTGTATAAAGCCGTAACAATCATTTCCAGCAATGGCGTGAAATTGGATACCTATGAAACAGTGGTGGGTATTCGCTATTTTAAGTTTGATGTTAAAAGAGGATTTATTTTGAATGGCAGTCCACTTAAGATCAATGGGGTATGTAATCACCACGACTTGGGTTGTTTGGGTTCGGCCGTTAATGTGAGAGCTCTTGAACGTCAATTGGAGATTTTAAAAGCCATGGGTTGTAATGGTATCCGTACAACACATAATCCACCTGCAATAGAACTTTTGGAGTTATGTGACAAAATGGGCTTTGTTGTAATGGATGAAGCATTTGATATGTGGAAGAAGCCCAAAAATAAATTCGACTATCACCTTGATTGGGACCAATGGCATGAACGTGATTTAAGAGATCAGCTTCAAAGAGATAGAAATCACCCAAGTATTTTCATGTGGAGTATTGGTAATGAAATTAGTGAGCAGGGATGGGGCTTAAAAGACACATCGGGCCGCGTTATTGGTAGAGAGTTGGTTAAAATTGTGAGAAGTATGGATACTTCTAGAATCATCACATGTGCGTTTGATAATACTGCGGCAAACAACAATATTATTTTGTCTGGAGCCATTGAAATGATTGGATTTAATTATCGCCACAAAGACTATAAGTTTGTGCAACAACGCTTTCCAGGCAAACCATTCATTGGTTCTGAAACAGTATCAGCGCTGCAAACTCGGGGTTATTATGAAATGCCATCCGACAGTATTAGAAGATGGCCCATCAAAAATGATCCAAGGTTTGAAAAAGGAAGCACCAATCTAAATTCATCTGCTTACGATAATGTATCAGCAAGTTGGGGCTCTACCCATGAAGAGTCTTTGAAGTTGGTCATGAATAACGATTACATCGCAGGTCAGTTTATTTGGACCGGTTTCGACTATCTAGGAGAACCTACTCCTTATCCTTGGCCTGCAAGAAGTTCTTATTTTGGCGTAATCGATTTGGCGGGATTTCCAAAAGACGTTTATTGGTTGTATCAAAGTATTTGGACTAAAACACCCGTATTGCATCTCTTCCCACATTGGAATTGGAAAGAGGGTGAACTAATTGATGTATGGGCTTATTACAATAATTCTGATGAAGTAGAATTGTTTCTCAATAATCAATCGCTGGGTGTAAAGAAGAAATCAGGCGACGATTTGCATATCCAATGGCGTGTTCCTTTTAAAGCGGGTACACTGAAAGCAGTATCAAGAGTGAATGGGAAAACGGTGATGATTACAGAACAAAAGACAGCAGGCAAAGCTGCAAAAATGGTTGTTTCTGCAGATAGAAATGAAATAAAATCTGATGGAAAAGATTTGTCTTTTGTGACAGTGAAAATGGTGGATGCAAATGGTGTGATGGTTCCAGACGCTGACAACAAAATTGTGTTTTCTGTAACAGGTGCTGCTGAAATTGTGGGAACAGATAATGGTAGTCCCACTAGTTTGGAATCATTTAAATCGAACGAAAAGAAAGCTTTCAACGGTCTTTGTTTGGCAGTGATTCAATCAATAGAAACCAAGGGTGACGTGACTTTGAAAGTCAGCTCTGCAGGATTACCTGATGCATTTATTACCATCAAACTAAAATAATCTACGCATGCAGGCAACTATCTTGAAATCGCTACAACTATTCATTTTATTGAGTTGTGTGGCTAATTCATTTATGCCTGTCAATACTATTGCACAAACACAAAAGCAAAATCAATCTACAAAAAAAAGTAATTCGCAATCCACAGATACAACAGCTTACTGGCATGGTAAGGTAAGGGAAATCAGGTATCATCCCGAAGGCACCGATATCGTAATCACGAACGGTAAGAAACGTTTTACAAGGGCCCTTTACGGCACAAATACTGCATTTAGAATTGAAGCCGGTGATTTGCCTGAGTTTGCAATCTATATGCCGGGTATGGGAGGCAATTTCAAATTTGGTATAATTGCAGGAACCCAAAGCAAATGGCTCATTGATGCGGCAAAAATTACTGCAAGGTATCGCCCGGGTTCAATGATTTATGAAATTGAAGATCCACTACTGGGCAATGGAAAACTATTGTTAACCATTTGGGCTTTAGCAAAAGGCGAAGGTTTAATTGTACAAACAAAGTTTTCGAACATCCCCAATAATATAAAATTGATTACTGCTTTTGGTGGTGCTAGTGGAAAGAAATTTAGCAGAGATGGTGAAATGAATGTTGACCCTGAATCGGGCTTTTACTTGAATGCCGTTAATTGCAGAGACAACAGGTATCAATTACAAAGCAATGGTTTCAATTTATCTTATGGCACTGGAGTAGAACAATATTTACAAGGACTTTTTCCATTGCATGCAGAAGTTAAATTGGCAAGTGCTTTGATGCAAGAAAGCCCGGCAATGTTAATTTCATCCCTCGCATCTAATGATTCACCAGCTGGACAAATAATAACTAGCAATAATTCAAAATATTCATTTAAAGAGCCACTGGTATTAGCTTCCTTGAATATCAGTTCTAATCAAACGGATTATTTCTCCATCTATCAGCCAAAATCTATTAGTATTCCTAGTGTTGAGTCACTTGTTACAATGGCCCAAGAATCAGAAGCAGCAAGGGTTACACTTACCAGTAGGGTTCTATTGCAAACGCCAGATCCTTATCTCAATACACTTGGTGGGGTTCTCTCCATTGCTGCAGATGCTATTTGGGAATCGCCTTCTTATTTACACGGATCTATTGGATGGCGCATGCGTTTGAATGGCTGGCGTGGTCCTTATGTGGCGGATCCTTTGGGATGGCATGACAGGGCTAGGAGTCATTTTAGTAGTTATGCTTTGTCGCAAGTAACCAGTCCACTTACCGCCCCAAATGAACCAGATACTTTATTGCATTTCGCTCGTCAAAAAGAACGCCTCGGTAATACTGTATTTAGTAGTGGGTATATTTCAAGAAATCCCGGTGGAGATTTAAGGGCACATCATTATGATATGAATCTAGTTTTTGTAGATGCTTTGTTGCGGCATTTTCAATGGACGGGTGATACTGCTTATATGAGACAAATGTGGCCTTTGATTAAGAGGCACTTGGACTGGGAGAAAAGAAATTTTGATCAGGATGGAGACGGTTTATATGATGCGTATGCTGCCATTTGGGCAAGTGATGCATTGCAGTATAGTGGTGGTGGGGTTACACATAGTTCTGCATATAACTTTAAAGGAAATGCAATGGCAACAAAGATTGCGGCCATATTGGGTGAAGATGGAATGGTGTATGAAAAGGAAGCGAATAAAATTTTGAAAGCCATGAATGAAAAATTATGGCTTCCACAAAAAGGATGGTATGCTGAATTTAAAGACTTGCTGGGGAATCAATTATTGCATGAAAACCCAGCTATGTGGACTGCTTATCACAACCTGGATAGTGAAGTACCTGATCCTTTTCAAGCCTATCAAACCATGCGATATGTTGACAATTATTTACCGCATATTCCCATAAAAGCAAAAAACCTAGAACCTGGTTTATTCACTATCTCTACTTCTAATTGGATGCCCTATATCTGGAGCTTGAATAATGTAGCTTTGGCTGAAGTAATGCATACTGCTTTGGCGCAATGGCAGGCAGGAAAAAATGAAACAGCCTTTACACTTTGGAAATCGGCCCTAATAGAAAGTATGTATTTAGGTAATAGTGCGGGTAATCTTGTGCAAATTTCTTTTTATGATGCAGCAAGAGGAGAGACCTATCGCGATTTTGCAGATCCTGTGGCAATGACGGCTAGGTCTTTGGTAGAAGGGTTGTTTGGAATAGTGCCCAATGCATTGGATAAAGAACTAATCATCAAACCGGGCTTTCCTAAAAAATGGGATCATACCAATTTGCAATTGCCAGATGTAGGAATTGGTTATAAAAAAACTGGATTGGTAGAAACCTATTTGATCAGAAATTCATTTGCTGTTGAAATGGATTTGAATTTACAACTAAAGGCATTGTCAACAGGCATAGATGCAATTGTTGTCAACAGCAAAACTGTTTCTTGGAAAAATATTTCAACTGCAGTAGGTAGTCCAAGTATTGAAATAAAAGCAGGTTATTCAAAGCAATATCAAATCACGATTCAATGGAAAAAGAAGCGTCCAATTCCAGAAATGATGCATAAACGAATTGCGCAGGGTGAATTGTTTCAAATGAATATTTCAGGAATTGAAATTACTGGACTGAAAGATACACAAGGCGTTTTAAAAAATACAAGTTTTGAAAAATCAGTATTAAAAGGCCACATTATTGCAGCACCTGGATCGCATAGTTTGTTTGTACAATTGAAAAAAGGAGAAATGATCTGGTGGCAGCCAATTGACATTGATGTAGTTGCTCCCATTGAGTTTGAACCAATGTCAAATAATTTAAAAAATCAAATAGTGTACCGTGTTAGAAATAATACGAGTAGATTATTGGAAGGAAAATTAGTTGTGAACGGAAAAGATTCAACCATTTCTATTCCTGCAAGTAACGTAACTGCTAACATCAATATATCTAGTAATTCATTGGTGCCAGGTTCTAACCAACTTTCATTTAATTGGCAACAACATAGTGTTACGAGTAGTTTGTTGAATTGGAATATAGATCTTGCTTCTAATAAACAAATCAAATCGATCGATCTACAACCTTATTTGAAAAATAAAGTCACAGACATTTTTAAAGTACAATAC
>JANOYH010000308.1:0-15139 GCA_031428775.1 Bacteroidota bacterium | reverse complement strand
AGCTATCACCAAAATTCTGGGTGATCCAAATTTTACGTTAAATGCAACAAGCAATAGTGCAGGAGCAAAAACCTATAGTTCCAGCAATGCTTCAGTAGCAACTATTCTAGGCGACCAAGTTACACTCATTGGAATTGGGATAACTACTATAAGTGTTACACAATTACCCGATGCACAACACAATGCTGGCAATGTTACTGCAATATTAACAGTGAATGCAGCAGCTTGGATTGGTATGAACTATCCAAGTCCCAATGTATATAATGTATATACAAACATCAATCCAATAATACCAACCATTGGAGGAATTGCCACTGATTTTAGTATCAGCCCAAGTTTACCTGCCGGATTATCGATCCACCCTTCAACAGGAATCATTAGTGGAACTGTTACAGAAGCAAAAGCAGCTACTGATTATACCGTTTCTGCCACCATTAATGGAAGTCCCAATTCAGCAGTATTAAAAATCACAGTTAATAAAATTGCTGCAATTATTAGTCTGCCTGACATCACAAAAACCATTGGTGACCCAGTTTTTGCCTTAAATGCAACTAGCAATAGTACTGGTGCAATTTCTTATTTGTCCAGTAATCCTTCCATTGCAACAATTTCAGGTAATCAGGTTTCGCTTACTGCAGTTGGGGTAACTTCCATTACAGTTTCACAATTAGCAGATAATCAACACAATGCTGCTATCACAACGGCGCAGTTAATTGTAAAGGAAAGAGCGCCGTATGGATTGAGCTATGCTAGTCCCAATGTATTCACGATTGGAACGATGATAGTACCATTACAGCCAACTGTAACGGGTAATATCACGGGATATAGCATCAGTCCTGCGCTACCAGCAGGGTTGAGTATGAATGCAACAACAGGAATTATCAGTGGTACTCCAACAGTATATCAATCGGCCATCAATTATACAGTAACGGCAACAAATAGTGCGGGTTCTATATCAGCTTCATTGAGTATGGCGGTTAATAAAATTCCGGCATTAATTAATTTGTCGGATCTTACAAAACAAATAGGCGACCCAGTATTTGTGGTGAATGCCTCAAGCAATAGCAGTGCTGCAATAAGTTATTCAATTGCCAATGCAGCAGTAGCTACCATCAACGCTAATCAAATTACATTAACTGGGGTAGGCGTTGCAACTATTGTTGTAACACAATTGCCAGATGCAACGCATGATGCAGGAAATACAACGGCGCAATTAGTTGTCAATGAAAGGGCGCCAATGGGATTGAGTTATCTTAGTCCGAATGTATTTACCATACAATCAAGTATTATACCCTTAGCGCCATTAGTTATAGAAACTGTAACAGGCTATAGTATTACTCCTAGCCTTCCAGTAGGTTTATCATTAAACAACATAACAGGAATCATCAGTGGTACTCCAACAGTATATCAATCGGCCACAAATTATACGGTAACTGCAACAAATACGGCAGGTAGTGTAAGTGCAGTTTTAAGCATTGCAGTAAAAAAGAAGGCGACAGACATTCGATTATCTGCTATGTCAAAAATAATGGGTGATGCACCGTTTGCAATAAATGCTACCAGTAATAATACGGGAACGATCAGCTATAGTTGTAACAACAATGCCATTGCAACCATCAATGGTACTATTGTAACGGTAACTGGGGTTGGCAATGCCGTAATTACTGCCTATCAAATAGCCGATGCAGCACATGAAGCGGGAAGCACTACTGCTATCATTACGGTAAATGCTGCTGCGTGGATGGGAATTAGTTATCCAAGCCCAAATGTTTATCATGTAAATACAACTATTAATCCTTTACAACCAACAATCGGAGGCAATGCCACTGACTTTACTATCATGCCTAGCTTGCCTTTAGGCTTATCCATCAATGCTGCAACAGGTGTTATCAGTGGAACTGTACTGGAAGGTAGTGTTGCTACCAATTATACGGTAACTGCAACCATCAATGGCAATGCTTATACGGCTGTTTTAAATATTGAGGTTAAAAAATTAGAAACACTCATTCAACTAGCCAACATTACAAAATTGATTGGTGATCCTATGTTTGCATTGAATGCGACAACCAATAGTGCGGGTACTATACTTTACAGTTCTAGCAATAGTTCAGTAGCAACAATAGTGGGCAATCAAGTTACGGTCACTGGGTTAGGTGTATCAACCATCACAGTCACACAATTACCAGATGCACAGCATGAGGGAGCAACAACTACAGCAACCCTTACCGTACTTGATCGAACACCAATGGGATTGAGTTATCCTAGCCCAAATGTTTTCCCTATTGCCTCCATGATTACTGCATTGGTACGGACAGTTAGTGGAAATGTAGTGGGTTATAGTATCAGTCCCGCGCTTCCTGCTGGATTAAGCATGAATACAGCAACGGGTGTAATAAGTGGCACGCCTACAGTATTTCAGCCTGCAATTATTTATACAGTAACCGCAACAAATACTGTGGGCAGTATAAGTGCAACGCTTAGCATTGCAGTGAATAAATTGGCTGCAACAATTAGTTTATCAGACATGGCAAAAACTATTGGCGATCCTGATTTTACATTAAGCGCAACAAGCAATAGTACTGGAGCCATCAGCTATAGATCAAGTAATAGTTCAGTTGCTTCTATTAATGGCAATCAAGTATCTATTTTAGGAGTTGGTGTTGTTACCATAATAGCAACACAGTTACCAGATGCATTACATGAAGCTGCAAGTACAACTGCTTTGCTCACAGTGAATCCAGCAGCATTTGTAGGTATTCAATACCCAAGTCCCAATGTTTTTACAGTAACAATTTCCATTACTCCTTTAGTGCCAATAGTGATTGGAAGTGTAACTGGGTATAGTATTAGTCCAGCTTTACCCACTGGTTTAATAATAAATAGTGTAACAGGTGTCATTAGTGGTACGCCAACTGTCTATCAACTGCCTTCAAAATATATGGTAACTGCAATTGGAACTTCGGGAACTGTATCAGACACACTAAATATTGCTGTGAAAAAATTAGCAGCATCGATAAGTATGTTAGATATTACAAAAACCATTGGCGATCCAGTATTTGGATTGAATGCAACAACAAATAGTACGGGCAATATCAGTTATACCTCTAGCAATGCAGCAGTAGCTGCTATCATAGGCAATCAAGTAAACATTACTGGTGTTGGTGTAACAACTATTACAGTTACACAGTTGCCGGATGTAACACACGAGGGAGCAACAACTACTGCACTATTAACAGTAAGTGAACAAGGGCTAATGGGATTGAGTTATCTTAGTCCAAATATATACACTATTGGTAATGCTATTAATCCATTGATACCAACCATTAGTGGTACCGTTTTAAGTTATAGTATTAATCCAACTTTACCCATGGGATTAACTATGAATAACATAACAGGTATTATTACTGGTAATCCAGCAGTATATCAAACAGCAAAGAATTATACTGTAACAGCAACAAATACTGTTGGAACTATCAATGCTACATTAAGCATTGCTGTGAATAAGTTGGCCACAGTCATTAGTCTTCCTGATATGGTTAAAGTAAAAGGTGATCCAGTTTTTGGAATAAATGCTACTAGTAATAGCTCAGGGGCTATTAACTATTTATCAAGTAATTCTTCTGTAGCAACTATTAGTGGCAATCAAGTAACGATACATGCTGTTGGGGTAGCAACCATAACAGCAAATCAATTGCCCGATGCAGAACACTATGCTGCCACTACTTCTGCCTTGTTAACAGTAATTGACAGATCGCTCAATGGGCTGAAATATATTAGTCCAAATGTATTCACCATTAAAACTGCAATTAAGCCATTGGTGCCCACGGTAGTAGGTATTGTAAATGGTTATGGGATTAGTCCAACTTTACCTGCTGGCTTAAAAATTGACGCAACAACAGGCGTTATAAGTGGAACTGCAACAGTATATCAGCCAGCACAAGATTATATTGTAACAGCAACAAATAGTGCGGGAGCCATTAGTGCAATTGTAAACATTGCAGTTAACAAAATGATCCCAACAATCCTATTGAATAATATCAGGAAAACATATGGTGATTCAGATTTTATTGTGGCTGCTACTAGTAATAGTACCGGAAAAATTGCTTATGCAATTAATACTGCTTCAATTGCAACAGTTAATGGCGATGTCATTAGTTTGCATTCGGGAGGCATTGCCACAATTACTGTAAATCAAGAAGCAGATGCTGAATATGAAGCGGGTACATTTAAAGCATTGTTATTAGTAAATCCGTTGCCAAAGAACGGAATGGAATATCCCTTGCTCAATATTTTGACCATTGATACAGTAATGGTACCCATTACGCCAAACATTCAAGGTACTTTGAGTGGTTTTAGTATTAGCCCCGCTTTACCAGCAGGATTAACCATCAACAGTTTCAGTGGTATCATTACAGGAACTCCAACAGTTTTATCAAAAATGGTCAATTTTATTGTTACAGCCAGTGATGGAAATGTGCGAGTATTGAGCAATGTAGGCATTGAAATAATTGACATTGCACCAATAGATCTGATTTATCGTCCAAATAAAGATACAGCCAATCCTAGAAAGCCAATCATTGATGCCATTCCAAGTCATGGGAGGGGTAAGATTGTACAGTATAGTATCAGTCCAAGTTTACCACTAGGCATTAAAATGGATGCAAAAACAGGTATTATATCCGGTAAGATAGTGTCTGTAAGAAATGGGCAACAGGGGTATACTATTACAGGAACAAATACGGTAGGTTCAGCAACAGCAAACTTTACTTTAATATTCAATTCTACGCCTATTGTAATAAATCTGAGTAATCATACCGTCTTTGAAAATTTAGCTATTGGCACACAAGTAGGCATATTAACTACTACGGATGTAGACTTTGGTGACTCGCATCAATATCAACTAGTAACAGGGGCGGGTAGTGCCGATAATGCTTCATTTGAAATAAGCAACAATCAATTAAAAGTTAAAGCAGTCTTCAATTTTGAGCAAAAAAGCAATTATCAAATTAGAATTAAAACAACGGATGAAGGTGGGCTGAGTTATGAACAAGCATTTGTCATTCAAGTGATTGATATCAATGAAGCACCAACACTTGCAATGATGACTGATATAAGGGTTTATAATCTAGTTACCATGCAGGTGGTTCCGTTGCGTAACCTATCCAATGGTAGTGATTTAAATCAACTATTCTCTGTAGATATTTTAGTGAATAAGTGGCCTTTATTTGAAGAAATAAAAGTAGTAGGAGACCAGTTATTGTTCACGCTTAAGCCAGACGTTTTTGGGAATGATGTAATAGTCAAAGTGTTGGTGAAAGACAATGGTGGGGTACTGAATGGGGGAGTAGACAGTGTAGAAAGGACCTTCATTTTAGGCATTGATCCGTTGCCAAAAGTAACCGCATCGCCAGCATTGGTTACTATTGGAAAGACCACACAATTAATGGTGGAAGCAGCACATGCGGTGGAGTTTAAGTGGAGTAGTGCCAATATAAGTATTGGCAATAGCGTCATTAAAAATCCAGTGGTGAGTCCAACGCAAGCTGAACAGTTTGACGTAACCATAAAAAACAAATGGGGATATAGGGCCGATGGTTCTGTGAAAATAAATGTGGTGCCAGAAATTGCTTTGCAAACAAATAATATACTTACACCAAATGGAGATGGGTTCAATGATCGGTGGAAGATAAAAGAGATAGAGTTATATCCTGATAATGAAGTTTATGTTTACGACAAAGCAGGGGCATTGGTATATCGTAAAAAAGGGTATCGTAATGAGTGGGATGGGAAATTGAATGGGGTGCCTTTAAAGAATGATGCCTATTTGTTTATCGTTCATTACAATAAACTGAATATGCAACCATTAAAAGGATATTTAACCATTATTCATTGATAAATTAATAGGAGGAGCATGAATAGTAAAATAGCTAGCATATTATTGATGAGTTTGGTATTGTTTTTCAGTACAGCAGAAGGTCAGCAATTGAATCCATCTGAAACGCAGTTTTTTATCAATCCATATTTGGCAAATCCAGCTTTAGCAGGAATGAATAAGAATGAGTTGATTGTGAATACAGCTTTTAGAAGTCAGATGGAAAATGTGCCAGGTTCCCCAAAAACACTGGCATTTACCGCAGATTATCGTACGGCAAATAATGTAGGGATTGGATTGAATTTCAATAGTCAGCAGGCAGGCTTACTCAAGCAGACCAATTTTTTAATGAGCTATGCTTATCATATTCCTATGACGGATGAAGACGATGAAACCTTACACTTAGGATTTTCAATGGGGTTCAGCAAAGACATTTTGGATTATAATAGTTTGATTGGAGACGCAGGCGATCCGGTGGTAATAGGTTATAATGGAAGGGTGATGAATTGGACAGTAGATGCAGGTGCTGCTTATTCCCTCAATGGTTTTTGTGTTCAACTAGCTGCCCCTAATTTGAATAGGACCATGAATAAGAAAAATGATTACATGACAGACTATCCTATTTTTTATGCGGCGGTAAATTATGAGCTGCCTATTAATGAATCTTTCACCATCAATCCAAAAATTGCTTTTCGTGGTATTCAGAATTACAATAATATACTCGACCTAGGATTGCAAGTAAAGTTTAAAGAGCCATTTGGTTTGTCGGCTATGTACCATAGCAACCAGAGTTTCAGTTTGGGTGCATCCTATACTTATGAAAAGCAGTGGCAATTGCTTTGTCTTTATAATACACCCACTAAATCTTTAAAGGGCCTTCAAAACGGCATTTTCGAAATTGGTTTGAGGTTTAGGTTTGAAAGTGTTGGTATAACCAATTATTAACACTTGGATGCATAAAATACTATTACGATTTCGTAATTTTTTCCTTTTGATTAAACGATTTACTAAAAGGTTTTAACTAGATTTATTTTATGATGTTTCAATTTACGAATTGAAACATCTATCTAAATCATTGCCAAAAAATTGCCATTATGAGAAAAATCATTCTTTTAACAGCCATCTTGTGCAGCTACACGATGATGGTATTTGCACAAACACGCCAAGTTAGTGGAAGGGTAACAAACAACGAATCAGGTACCATATTATCTGGCTCGAGCATTGTAATCAAAGGAAATTCAAAAGGAGTAATCGCCGATGCAGACGGAAAATTCACCATCAGTATCCCAGCTACTGGTAATACCGTATTAGTGGTTACCTCTGTAGGTTTTGCAAGTCAGGATGTGGTTGTTACCACCGAAACCAACTTACTCATCAAAATGATTTCTGAAGTGAAGTCACTGGAAGATGTTGTGGTGGTTGGATATGGCGAGAGAAAGAAAAAAGATGTAACCGGTGCCCTTTCCTCTATTTCAGCAAAAGATATTGTTAGGGCAAACCCTACAATGGCTGCAAAAGCTATTCAAGGTCAGGTGGCAGGTGCAACAGTTACCAAAGCAAGTAATAGGCCAGGTGCTCCATACAGTATCACAATTAGGGGCGAAAACACAGTTAATAATTCCACTCAGCCACTATTTGTAATTGATGGTTTAATGGGTGGTGATATAAATAACTTAAACCCAAATGATATCCAATCAATTGATGTGTTGAAAGATGCATCTTCTACTGCTATTTATGGAGCAAGAGGTGCAAATGGGGTAGTTATAGTTACTACTAAAAAAGGAGTCACAGGAAAACCAAAAGTTTCTTATGATGGTTATGTTGGGATGAAAACTTTAGCCCATGTGCCAGCACTTATGAATACCGATCAATTCTATAAACTAACTTATACGGATAGAATTGCTGCTGGACTTACTGGAACTGTTTTCACAATTGCAGAACAAGCAAAAATTGATGCACATCAAACTACAGATTGGGTTGATTTAACTACAGATCCAGGCATGCAAACAAGCCATAATATTAATGTTTCTGGGGGTAATGATAATACCACCTATCGGTTTTCTATCGGATATTTAAATGAAGAAGGTAATGTTAAGTATACAGGATTCAAACGCTATAATTTGAATGCAGGGTTAGATAGTAAAATTGGAGAAGGCGTAAAAGTTGGATTCACTTCTTATTTGGCTTATAGTGATCAAAACTGGGGATCTCAAGAATCTTTACGTGGTGCTTTCCGTGCAAGACCTACTGGAACTGCATATTATAAAGAATTGACAAATCCTTCACAAAATGGAGATTTAGACGTGAATGGTTTAGCAATGTGGATGGGAATTAATGACAAGCAAGTCCCAAATCCTTTAAGCGATATTGATCCAGCAGTTTCTAAGCTACAAACAACTACCATGTCTGCTATGACTAATGCGTATGTTGAATTTATGCTAGCTAAAGGGCTAACCTTTAGATCTTCTCTTTCTGGTTCATATACTACTCAACAAATAGGAGATTGGAGAGGTCAATGGTCAAAATCTCAAATTGGGTCTAAGCCTAGAACGCAATTAGATAACAGAAAAATCGCCAACTATACTTTGGACAATATATTAAACTATAAAAAAGATTTTGGAAAACATAAATTGGAATTAACAGCGTTACAGAGTGCCTTCTACCAGCGTGATGAATTAACCCAAATAGCTGTAAAAGATTTACCCTATAATTCCTATTGGTATGCGTTGAATACTGGAACGATTACTGCTCAAAATAGTTCTCTTGTAGAACGTTCATTATCGTCTTATATGGGTAGAATTAACTATTCTTATAACGACAAATATTTATTAACCCTTACTGGTCGTTCTGATGGTGCTTCACAATTAGCGGATCCAAACAAATGGGCATTTTTCCCTTCTTTAGCAGTTGCTTGGAAATTGAGCAACGAATCATTTATACAAAACCTCGACTTATTTCAAAATTTGAAATTAAGGGTGAGTTATGGAGAAGTGGGTAACTCTACCGTAAATCCTTACAGCACGCAAGCTAGTTTATTGAATACTGGTTACGATTTTGACGGTGTTGCGGCAACTGGTTTTGCACCACTGAACTTAGCTAACAAAGACTTGAAATGGGAAAGGAGTAAAGAGTTGAATTTTGGATTGGATTTTAGTATTTTGAAAAATAGAATTTCTGCTTCAATTGAAGTCTATGATAGAAATACTGTTGATTTAATCCTCAATCAAAAAATCCCCACCATTACAGGCTTTAATCAAGTTACTGCAAATGTTGGAAAAATTCAAAACAAGGGTATAGAACTTACTTTGAATACAGTGAATATTGCTAAAGAAAATTTCAGATGGAATAGTACACTAACATTCACAAAGAATAATAATAAGTTATTGGAATTATATGGTGATGGTCAAACTGTAGATAAAGGGAATAGGCTTTTTGTTGGGTATCCAATTAGAGGTAATTTCGATTATCAGTTTAATGGGATTTGGCAATTGGCTGATTCTAATTTAGCTAAAGTGTATAAACAACTGCCTGGATCAGTGAGAGTGGTTGATCAAAATAATGATAACCAAATTTCATCTACCAACGCCATTGATGATAGAACTTATTTGGGCACACAATTACCTAATTGGGTTATGGGATTCACCAATAGATTTAATTACAAGAATTTTGATGTATCATGCTTTATATATTATAGAAACGGAACTCAATATAGTAACTCAACATTGTCTGGAACATT
Organism: Bacteroidota bacterium; assembly: GCA_031428775.1. Taxonomy (GTDB): domain Bacteria; phylum Bacteroidota; class Bacteroidia; order Chitinophagales; family Chitinophagaceae; genus Sediminibacterium. The sequence continues at coordinate 5,531 of JANOYH010000308.1, read as the reverse complement.
TGGAGATTTAGGCGGCCGCTATAATCAATTGGCATCATTAGACTACTGGACAAAAGACAATCCATCAAACACTTATTTCTCTCCTTATGTTGCTAATCCTTATAGAGGTGCAATCAATTATCAAGATGCAAGCTTTATAAGAGTATCTGATATAACATTTGGTTATACACTTCAACAAGAAACATTAAAAAGGATGAAATTGTCTAATGCTAGATTTTATGCACAGGTATCTAATCCATTCATTTTTTCTAAGTACACAGGATTTGACCCTGAATTTAATTCAGCTATCTACCAAGATGATGTGCCTTCAGTTCTATTTACTATGGGTTTAAATATCAGTTTCTAATTCACAATTAATACTTACAACAATGAGACCAAAATATAAAATAAGATTTGTTACTTTGACAATCATGTTCACGGGAATACTAGTTTCTTCTTGTAAAAAATCCTTTTTGGATGAGGAAGCAGTATCCACTCTAACAACGGATGCTTACTATAAAACACCAGCAGGATTTGAAGACTTAGTTAGATCTTGCTACCCTTTATTGAGAAATATTTATCAGACACGCCAATTGGTTCTGGCAGGTACCGATATTTTCTATCCGGGTGGTTATGGCGACCCAAAATTTCCTACTGCGCCTGCTAATGCTGGTTCTTTGAATCAGTATGATGTAGGTTTAAATGCTTCTTTAGCTGACTTTGGAGCATTATGGACTTTGCTATATGCTGAAATTGGAAGAGCCAATACTGTGGTATCTCGAGCTACTGGTGTTACCATGGATGAAGGAACAAAAGGAATAAGGGTATCTGAAGCTAAATTTTTGAGAGCACTTTGTTATTTCTATCTTGTACAACAATGGGGTGATGTTCCAATGCCTTTGGTTGAAACGCAGACTTCAAGTAAAGAGGCCAAGCGCATACCTGCAGCTGATGTATATAAACAAATTTTGATAGATTTATTAGAAGCAGAAGCTAAACTTCCAGCAACAGCATCCAATTACGGCAGAGTAACAAAAGGCACTGTGCAATTTTTATTATCACGTGTTTACTTAACACGTGGATGGAACTTCAATAATAGTTTAGGTGGCAGTCCTGCTGATTTTACTTCGGCTTTGCAATATGCAGATAAAATCATAGCGGCTTACCCACTTGCTGCTAAATACAAAGATTTATTTCCTGTACGATCAGAGAACCCACTAACGCAATATACAGGTGCTCAGAACGATAAAAATGCTGAAATTGTATTCTCTGTTCAATACAATGCTACTGATGTATTGACTAATAAAACGGATGCTGCTTTTAACCAAGACGTTGCCGGTGGTAACAATTTACATTCTGTATTTAGCGGAAGTGGTGAAGGATTTCCAGGTACAAAAGGGAGAACAACTGACTATAATCGCTCACTTGGAATTTATCCTTTAGGAGCAACCATCTTCCGTTTGTATGACCCAGCAATTGACGGAAGATATGATCATAACTTTTTAGAAGTTGGATATGCACTGTTACCAGTAGCTGCCTTTAAGCCACTGCCTTTAACAAATGCGAATTTGAAAATTGATATTAAATCTGGAGATACGGTTGTTTATTTTCGTCCTTGGAACAATCCTGCTACATCTTTAAACGATAGGGGGATTGATGTAGGGGGTAAAAGAAACTACTCAGTCATCAATGGTGATGAGTGGGGTGGAGGATATAATATTGTAGGTGGCGTTGGCGTAAGTGGATTTCCTGCTGGAGAACCACATATGTGGAAATTCTGGCAACCAGGTATTCCTTATGGAGATGCATTTGGCACATTGAATGAAACTGTATTTCGTTCTGCTGAAGCTTATTTAATTGCGGCGGAAGCTATCGTTAAAGGTGCCACAGGTGGAGCACTTGGTAGTGCAGATGTTTATTATAATAAAGTGCTTGATCGCGCATTGGGCGCTAATGCGGGGAAAGATCCTCAAGATGCAAAGTTCCCTGAAAATATTAAATCAATCGAAGGGATTTCCTATCGTGCAACCCCTGCAAACATCAACATCGATTTGATTCTTGATGAAAGAGCTAGAGAATTATTAGGAGAATATGATCGTTGGTTTGACCTTAAAAGAACGGGAAAGTTGATTGAAAGAGTGAAGAAATTTAATCCATGGGCTGCTAAAAGCAATACTATTAGTGCCATCCATTATTTAAGACCCATTCCTCAAAGTGAAATTGATTTGTCTTTTCCAGCAATGACTCAGAACCCCGGTTATTAAAATTGCATAGTTGATAAATAAGGATTTGGTCAGTTTGATTTTAACATCCTGAACAAATCCTTTTTTCTTTTTTATCAATTAGCATTTTTTAAGGCTTCCATTATTTGATTGTCGATTAAAATTGTATTTATGGGTTACAGTAAAATTGCTTTGTATACTTTCTTATTAGTATTTCAAACAAATTCAATCAATGCACAAACTGGAAAAGTAAATAAACCATTAAAGACTGATTTGGTAGAGCCAATGGTGGATGCTGCCAATTCTCGTTTTTTTTATTTTAGTTCTGCTTCTCGCCCTTTTGGAATGGTTAACCTTAGTCCAGATATGGCATTGAATGGTACTTGGAATACCGGATATCGGTATAATGAGGATACCATCAAATGCTTTAGTCATATACATTGTTGGGAATTATCTGGAATACCCGTATTGCCCACAACTGGAATTTTTAAAGGTCAACTCGGACCATCAAAATATGGTTCATCATATAAACATCAACAAGAAATTGCAAAACCTGGATATCATAAAGTAGTACTGAATGACTACGGTATTACAGCAGAGCTTACATCCACAACAAGAGTGGGATTTCATAAATACACTTTCCCGAAATCAGCGGAAAGCCATATCCTCTTTGATTTTACAACAGTGTTGGGTTCTTCCGAAACGCAATCTGCTTCTGTACAAAAAATAAATGACCATTCCATTGAAGGGGAAGTTACCATGGCTGCAACAATAAGGCGACCAAAACCAATTGTCGTTTATTTTGTAACCGACTTCGACAAACCGTTTACCACATTTAATGGGTGGAAAGACGGTGCACTGATGGCCAATCCTAACAAAGTTTCAGGTTCTCATACAGGTGTATATGTAAGTTTTGTTACTGCGTCCAATGAAGTGCGTCAAATGAAAGTGGCCATTTCATACACTAGCATAGCTGAAGCTAGAAAAAATATGCAGGCAGAATTGCCACACTGGGATTTTAAAAAAGTAGTGCAAGAATCTACCATTGAATGGAATGATTGGTTGGGAAGAATTGAGGTAGAAGGTGGAACACTAATTGAACAAAGAAGATTTTATACTGATCTATGGCACGCTTTACTAGGCAGAAGAATTGTTAGTGATGTAAGTGGAACATATATTGATAATACTGGCGCTAAATCTAGAATTGGCCATATTCCGCTTGATGCAAAAGGGAAACCAACATTCAACGAATATAATTCTGATTCTTTTTGGGGTGCTCAGTGGTCGCTCAATACCTTATGGCACTTAGTATATCCTGAACTAACAGAGTCTTTTGTAAATTCCTTATTACAGATGTATGATGATGGGGGTTTAATACCAAGAGGGCCATCTGGTGGCAACTATACTTATGTTATGACTGGTGCTGCAACAACTCCTTTTATAGTTAGTGCCTATTTAAAAGGCATTCGGGGATTTGATATTAATAAAGCTTATGAAGGGATGCGTAAAGACCACTTTCCAGGTGGTATGATGAGCAAAGCTGGATATGAGCATACTACATTTAAAGGTGGCGGCATAGAAGAATACATGTCGCTTGGATATATCCCCAATCCTTTGAGCAATGTCAAGTATGGATTTCATATGGATGGATCCACACAAACTTTAGAATACGCTTATCACGACTATGCACTAGCGCAATTAGCAAAAGTGTTAGGCAAAAAAGATGATTACGAACTCTTTAGTAAAAGGGCATTGAATTATAAAAATGTATTCAATAAAGAAATTGGTTGGATGTGGACCAAAAACAGAGAGGGAAAGTGGAATCAGCCTGTTGATATCCTCCAATATGAACATGGTTTTGAAGAAGGGAATGCTGCACAATATACTTGGTGGGTTCCTCATGATGTGAAAGGATTGATAGAACTAATGGGTAGCGCTGATGCATTTACCAATAAATTGAATGAGTCATTTACAAAGGCACGTGAACACGGATTTGTATCTGGCAAATCTGAAAACCCCACTGATCAACAGTTGGCTAGAAAGGTCTATATTAATTATGGGAATCAGCCATGTATGGAAACTCCCTTCCTATTCAATTATGCAGGAAAGCCTTGGCTTACTCAATATTGGACTAGACAGTTGATCGACTCAGTATATAGTGGCATCTCTGCTCAAAAGGGTTATAGTGGTGATGAAGACCAAGGTTTGATGGGATCTTTGTCTGTGTTATTAAAAGTAGGGCTGTTCTCTACAAACGGGGGTACTTCTGAAAAACCTTTTTATGAAATAAGTAGTCCCATTTTCAATAAGATCACTATCAAATTAAATCCAAAATATTATCCAGGAAAACAGTTTGTAATTGAAGCAAAGAATAATGGGCCAAAGAACTTTTATATACAGTCTGCTAAATTAAATGGAACAGTAATTGATAAACCTTGGTTTTATCATCAGGCATTGATACAGGGAGGTTCTTTGGTTTTGAAAATGGGACCAAATCCAAATAAATCATGGGGTAGTGATCTCACAAAAGTGCCACCTTCCATGTCGTCATCTGATCATTAAATTATTTAGATATGAAGAAGGTTTCCATGAAAGATATTGCAAAGGAATTAAACACTTCCATTACAACGGTATCTTTTGTTATTAACGGAAAAAGTAAGGAGATGGGTATTAGCCCAGCTACTGAAAAAAAAGTTCGAGAACTGATTAAAAAAAGAGAATTTAATCCCAATAGCGCAGCTCGAATGCTCAGAACGGGAAAATCCAAGACACTGGGTTTAATTGTAGAAGATATTGGGAACTATTTTTTTGGCAACATCGCAAAGGTTATTGAGATAGAGGCAAATAAAAATGGCTATAATGTTTTTTTTAGTAGTACGGAAGACAATGATGATACGGCTAGAAAGCTGATCAATAAAATGCGCAATAGTTCTGTGGATGGATATATCATAACTGCAACACAGGGAATTAAAGAGGAGATTGTAAGACTAGAGAAAGAAAATATTCCTTTTGTGTTGATTGACAGGTTGATACCTGATCTAGATACAAATTATGTGATACTTGATAACTATCAGGGGAGTTACAATCTCACAAATCATTTAGTTGAAAGAGGGTATAAAAAAATAGGGTTCATTTCCATCATTAATAATATGTCTATGATGGTAGAACGAGAAAAAGGTTTTTTACAGGCAATTGCAGATGCTGAATTAATAGTTCCAGATAAGGCAATATTAAAAGTTCTTTTTTCTGAAAGTGAAGAGAATATCATCAATGATATTTGTAAATATTTATTGGTGAACCCTGAATTAGATTTTTTCATAAATGTTTTTC
>JANOYH010000307.1:0-4095 GCA_031428775.1 Bacteroidota bacterium | reverse complement strand
CAAGAAGATGAAAATTATTATCGTTGGTGCTACAGGCACAATGGGAAAACATTTAGTAAGCGCATTTGAGAAAGATCATGATGTTATAAAGGTTGCATCAAAAGGGGCAGACATTGATGTTGATATTACTTCAACAGAATCTATTGAAAACATGTATCAGCAAATAGGGCCTTTTGATGCACTTATTTGTACTGCCGGTCCAACTTTTGTAGGACCATGGAAAAAGTTAAACGATAAAGAGTTTAGGAAGGGGATTGAAGGTAAATTAATGGGGCAAATTAATTTGGTGTTGATTGGTCAAAATTATATTGCACCTAAAGGGTCATTTACTTTAATTACTGGAGCCTTGACTCATGAACCACAATTGAATTTTGCAAATGCATCTGCGGCGAATGGTGCTGTAGAAGGTTTTGTACGTGCAGCAGCAATTGAATTAGAAAATGGGATTCGTATTAATGCTGTGAGCCCTACAGTTATTGAAAATTCACCACAATATTTCCCTTATTTTCCTGGGGATATTCCAGTAACCATGCAACAGTTAGAGTTTGGGTTTCGTAAAAGTGTATTCGGAGCTAATACAGGTCAGGTAATAAAGCCATATTAATATTCTCCCCAAGTTTGATAATTCTGCAGGTCATTATTCATCATGATAATGGCCTGCTTTTTAATAAGAAGGGTAGATATTTAAAAAATTCCATACTATGGTTTAAACTCTGCACTAAAAATAATTTATGAAAAAAATACTCGAATTATCTTACAAATTAACTTTTGTATTTGCAATGTCTTTTACAACAACGATAGCACAAAATAAAATTAATCTATTACGTTATGATGATAATTTTAAGCTTTTGAAAAATGATAGTCTTAAAAAGGGATTTGATAAATTAAAATATCTTTCATTAGGAAGTAAAGCAAATATCTCTTTTGGAGGTGAATTTAGAGAACAGTTTCAGAATTCAACAAACATTAATTTTGGAGATGTTCCAACTGGTTATCATGATATTTCAACGAACCAACTATTACATCGATTAATGATTCATGCGAATTTAGAAGTTGGTAACAATTTTAGATTCTTTTTACAACTTAATAATACGCTTCGTTTTTTTAATAATAACCCTGTTGTACCTGAAATAGATGAAAATCAATTAGGTGTTCATCAAGCATTTTCAGAATTGAAATTGAAACAATGGAAATTTCGATTTGGAAGGCAAGAACTTCTTTACGGCAATAACCGCGTAATTACTGTACGTGAAGGGCCTAATACTAGGATTACATATGACGGGATAGTTATTAAAAAAGAATTTAAAAGAGGCTCATTAGACTTTTTTGCTGTTTCAAAAGTTATTTCAAAACAATATATTTTTGATGATGAAAGTTTTAAAGAAGGGCTATTTGGTATTTACGGGACACGATTTTTATTAAATCGTAAAATAGGATTCGATTATTATTTGATTGATTTTCAATCAAAATTAAGAAAATATAATTATCAATCTGGTGATGAAAGCAGGCAAACTTATGGTGCTCGTTTATTTTCTAACTTTAAACGAATGAATTTTGAATTTGAAGGATCGTATCAATCCGGAAAATTTAATAATCTAAATATTGATGCATATAATATTTTGGCAGATTTAAATTTTATTTTGGTTCCGAAGAAATCTCTGATATTAGGTTTTGCCGCAAATGTTGCATCGGGAGACAAAAATCAAAATGATCAAAATTTAAATACATATAATTTGATTTATGCCAAACCAGCTTATGGTTTAGCAATACCTATTGGAGCTACTAATATGATTAGTTTATATCCGTACATAAAAATTAATCTCATACAAAAGCTAAATATTTTGATTCAATTATTTTTTCTTTCCAGAAAAAGTGATCGGGATGGAACTTATTCTCCTAGCATGGTACAAAACAGACCAAGTCCTAATTTAATTTATAGCTCAAAAGAGAAAGTTTTAGGTGAATTTTATGTTTTAGAATCAAATTATCAAATTTCAAAAAACTTCAACCTCTCTGTCGATGCCTCTTTTTTCAAAGCTGGGAAATATCCTATTTCTACAGGCAATGGGAAAGACATTTCATATTTGTCATTTAAATCCACATTCAAATTTTAAAATAGGAACTTCAGCATATATAATTATCTAATCCTAAAATCATATAATATGAAAACAATTGAAAATATTTTTCCATTAATATCCCAAATCCCTAATGAATGGCAACTGAACGAATTCATTGAACAACGTGAATATCTTGTAAATGGAGAACTACGTATTTGGGAAGGGTCAATGAATGAAGTAGTATCGCCAGTATCAATCAATACTGGAGCCAACATAGAAAAAAACTTTATCGGCTCAACTCCCCTTCTTACGCAAAAGGAATCGCTAGAGGCATTGGATGCAGCAGTTGCAGCCTATAATAATGGAACAGGAATATGGCCAACAATGAGTGTTACTAATAGAATTGCTCATGTTGAAAAATTTCTTCTTGAAATGAAAAAGCAAAGGGCAGAAGTTGTTAAACTGTTGATGTGGGAAATAGGAAAAAATTTACCTGACAGTGAAAAGGAATTTGACCGCACCTGTATTTATATTGAAGATACCATCACGGAATTAAAAAAATTAGATCATGATAATTCAAAATTTGAGAATGAAGAAGGTGTTATTGCTCAAGAAAGACGTGTTTCGTTAGGTGTTGCCTTGTGTATGGGACCATATAATTATCCTTTAAATGAAACTTTTACAACATTGATTCCTGCTTTGCTTATGGGAAATACAGTAGTGTTTAAACCTGCAAAGTATGGAGTACTCTTTATAAAACCTTTACTTACTGTATTTAAAAATTGTTTCCCTAAAGGTGTAATTAATATCATTTATGGGAAAGGCAGGGAAACTGTGGGGGTTTTAATGGAAAGTGGTAAGGTCGATGTGTTTGCATTTATTGGAACTAACAAAGGCGCAAGTGATATTAAAAAATTACATCCTAAACCAAATCGCCTAAGAAGTGTGCTTGGATTAGATGCAAAAAACCCAGCTATTGTTTTAAAAGATGCTGACATTGCTACTGCAGTAAATGAGAGCCTGTCCGGATCCCTTTCTTATAATGGACAAAGATGCACTGCATTAAAAATAATTTTTGTTCATGAGGATATTGCCGATAGTTTCACTAAAAAATTTACTGAAGGAGTTGCAAATTTAAAATGTGGAATGCCTTGGGATAAGGATGTTAAAATTACCCCTTTGCCTGAGCCTGGTAAAACAGCATATTTAACCAATCTGGTAAATGATGCCAAACATTTTGGGGCATCAGTGATTAATGAAAATGGTGGAGAAGTGAATGATACGTTCTTTTATCCTGCGGTTCTTTATCCAGTAAATGCTAAAATGCGCGTTTATTCAGAAGAACAGTTTGGACCTGTAGTCCCCATCGTTCCTTACAAAAATATTGAAGAGGTGATCGATTATGTTGTTCAATCTAACTTTGGCCAACAGCTAAGTATTTTTGGGACCAACTCAAAATTGATTGGCCATTTAATTGATGAACTTGCAAACCAGGTAGGTCGTATCAATATTAATGCTCAATGTCAACGGGGACCTGATGTTTTTCCTTTTAATGGAAGAAAGGACAGTGCTGAAGGAACGCTTAGCGTATATGATGCTTTAAGGGCTTTCAGCATTCGTATTTTGATTAGTACAAAAGATAATGCAGCAAACAAAGAAATTGTGCAATCAATTGTAAGGGAACATCATAGTAACTATCTGCGATTAGATTATATTTTTTAATAAGTAGTATTATTGATAAATCTGGATTTGGTACGCAATCATATTGATTGCTTCTTTTTTTCGGTTCCGGGATATTTCGGAATTTGTCAATTTTTAATCAATAATTTTTCTATTGAAGTACCTGAGTTTTGAATAAATAGCTCTAACAGATGCAGTTAAACTCAATTTTCTTAGGGTTAAGGTTAATTGATATTAGTGCATATTAATGCAGCTTTTTGGAAAACTGTAACTTGAACAAACAAAAAACCCCTGAAACTATATGGTATCAGGGGTTTACGTTTTTTATAAGTAGCCGGTACGGGAATCGAACCCGTCT
>JANOYH010000306.1:0-14554 GCA_031428775.1 Bacteroidota bacterium | reverse complement strand
CCCATTGTGCCTGTAGCACCAACGATAATAATTTTCATCTTCTTGTTCATTTTTTTATTTTTTAATGATACAACAAAGGTATTTTCATGCATTTATTTCAGATAGGACAATGATTTAGTTATATAGGATAAAAATATGTTTATACAAAAAATGAAATACAATTCACCACTAGTAGATTCTATAATTTATTAAAATAATTAAAATGCCCCTAGCTTAAAAAGCTAGGGGCATTTATTAAAACATCTTTACGTAAAATAAATAATTAGTTTATTTTTTTTTCGCAACAACTCTAATTACAGATCCTTTCCCAATATGAAATTTACCTTCATTCAAATCTATTTCTTCTTCCTCCAAATAAAGAATTTCATAATTTATGAAATCAAGCAGAATTTCTTCTTTAGAGTATAGCATCGCAATGTCTTTTGGCCCGCCAACTTTAGGGTTAATGCTATTTAAATGTATATGTTTTTTACTAAAGGCCTCAAGAATGATTATTCCACCAGTTTTTAAAATTCCTGACAATTTGTTGTGAAATATTGATTTTTTTTCAGCTGCAAAATGTGCGTAAACCAATCCAATAGCGTCAACCGATAAATCATCAAAATGCAGCTGTTCAAAGTCACAAACAATATAATTAATACTTGTCTTTTTATCTTTTGCAAGCTCAAGTGCTTTAAACTTACCTTGTATACTCAAATCGAAAGAAGTTACAGACCAACCAAGTTGTGCCGCGAATACACCATTTCGTCCTTCACCATCTGCAGGCATTAATAAAGTTTGGGGAGCATATTTTTGAATCCATTCTTTAAAAAACAAATTTGGTTCTTTTCCATAAACAAATTCAGTTTCTTTATATCGGTCGTCCCACATATTTTTATATTCTGTATCCCATGAATTATTCATAATTTATTATTAAAATTCTTCTAAAATCATTTTTTTACTTGCAGTCATTCCAGCAATATTCCCCATTGCTACTGAATTTGCTACTGAGCGTAATTTAGTTGTATTATCACCACAAGCTAGTATCCCATTAATAGTTGTTTCTTGAAATGGATTAACTTTTATATATCCTTCTTCAGTTAAATCACATCCTAACATTTCCGGAATTATACAATGCTGCTGAAATGAATTTCGAGAATATAAAGCTTTTAAATAAAATGAAGAAAGATCACTGAAAATAATTTTTTCAATTTTACCATCGGAGTGAATAAACTTAGTAATATTTTTTTCAATTATTGAAATTTGATGGTGTCTCAGTTTTTCCATTTGCTCAAATGTCAATGTAGATCTCCCATTTGTAAATAAAGTTAAATTACTAGTCCAATTTGAAATAAGTGTGGTTAACTCAAATGCATTATCACCATTTCCTAGAATTCCAGTTATCTCATTTTTGACTTCATACCCATGGCAGTAAGGGCAATGAAGAACTGAAATACCCCAACATTTTTCGAAGCCTTCTATGTTAGGCATAGCATCCTTAATCCCAGTAGCAAAAATCAACTTTTTGGCAGAAAAAATATCACCAGAAGATAATTCAATCTCAAACCCATTTTCTGTTTTTTTCCCATTTATTGCCAATGCATCTATAAAAGTAACTGAATGGTACGCTTTAACTTGTGCTTTTGCTATAGCTGAAATTTCAGATGGGGATTTACCATCTTGAGTAAGATAATTATGCGAATATGGGGTTTGAATATTACAAGGCAAACCGCTATCTATTACTAAAACATGCTTCATTGCTCTACCTAATGTCATAGCAGCGGAAAGGCCAGAATAACTTCCTCCAATAATGATAATATCGAAACTATTATTAAATATCATAATACTTTTTTAAACTTTACTTCTATACTTGTATTTGAGCTTATTTGAATTTGTTACTTCTAGAGGTTTACATAATTTTATCATTTTTTTTGGGTATTAACAAACCTAACAACATATCTAAAAATGGAAGTCCCACAAATACAATCCATGGCACTAAAGAAATAGTTAGAAATAATGTTCTTTGATATAAAGGCAACTGCGCTAATTGTTTCCCAAACAAATAAAAAAACAATGTGATTGAAGGATATATTACTACCCATATTCTTAATGCTGCAATTAGTTTCATTTTAGTTTTCATATAAGTTACTTTTTGAATTATTTATTCATCAAAAGTACTTTCAATTGTATGCAACAAATAGGATAAAAATGGAGTTAAATAGGACTTATTTGAAATTTTGACGGAATGCCTCAGGTGAATAACCTGTATGTTTTTTAAAGAATCTTATAAAATATGAAACATCCTCATGTCCTAGATCATCTGCTATCTGGTTAACCAGATTAGGAGTTGCAAGTAAATTCCTTTTAGCTTCTAATATCATGTATTCATTTATTAGTTCTGATGGCGTTTTATTGAGTGTGGATTTAGTAATCGCATTAAGCTGATAAATTGAAAGATGTAGCATTTCAGCATATTTTGACACCTGTTTATATTCGAAAATATGGGACTCAATTAATTCAACAAATTTCTCAAGTTGTAACTGTGCATATGAACTGTGCTCGCTTGAAGAACTATTTTTATTTTGTCGATGTCTAACTAGTTCGATGAAGAAAACACTCATGCTAGACTTAATTACTTCTAAATATCCTTCTTGTTTTTCCGAATCCTCTTGAAATATAAACGCTAATATTACAAGTAATTTTTTAACCCTTTGTGAATCTAATTGACAAAGGTTTTTATTACTTGCTTTTTGTAAAAGCTGGCTAGATGTCTTATCATTGGGATAATAGAAATTCGAATTAAATTGCATCAAATAGCCTGTACTTCCGGCACGCAAAGTGATTTGATGCACTTGTCCTGGTCGCATAAAATAAATAGAATAATTACAAACCTTATATTCAATAAAGTCTATTTCATGAACTCCTGATCCTTTTTTTAAAAGTAAAATATAGAAGAAATCATGCCTATGTAGCTCCTGAATCAAATCTTCTCCATCTAGTAACTCTTCAATACTCCTTATATTAAAGTTTCCAAATAAATTCGGTTCTTTAGGTTTTGATTTTATTTGCCTTATTGGAATTTTAGCCATACAATAATTTTAAGCTTTTAAAAGCAATCAAAATATAATGAATGTTTCTCATTCTTTACCTACAACAAACCTAATCGATGTATAATAAGTAACATTTTTTTTTACATAAGGTCTTATATTGAAAATACTGTTGTAGTATGCCGTTTTTTATTAGCTTTTTAAAAAATCATCAAGAATTTTATTAAATATTTCGGGTTGATCCATTAACGGCAAATGTCCTGCATTTTGAATTACATGAAGCCTTGCATTTGGGATAATTTTAGCTGCTGCTCCACTATATTCAACAGGAAATAATTTATCATCTTTCCCCCAAATGATTAATGTTTCATTTTCTATTTGCTTTAATAATTCTTCGGGTATTTTAGATACTGCGGTTCCACGTCCCTGCCTAAATGCATTTTTTCCTCCTTTGTATTTGAGAACGGCTATTGAGTAGCTACTATGGTTCGGATCTCTGTTTATAGGTTTATGAAGTATATAACGCGAATTAAAACGATTTGCCATTGATGATGGAAAACTATTCATCCATAATGTTCCAATTAAAGGCCAAAAAGAAACTTTTGCACCTAAACCTGCAGAGTCAACTAAAACGAGTTTATTAACCATTTCAGGATTGTCTATGGCAAACTGCAACGCAATCGCGCCACCTTGAGACAATCCAACAATATGAGCCTTTGATATTTTCAACTCTATTAGGAAATCTTTGAGCCACTTCGAAAAATATGGTCTATTATAAGGTGCATCAGGTTTATCAGATTCTCCATATCCAACTATATCTGGTGCTACTACTTGAAAGTTTTTAGAGATAGTATTAATTGATGGATACCAGGTAACAGCACCTGCACCAGCTCCGTGCAGGAAAATTACAAGTTCACCATTGCCGCTTAACAAGTAAGTAGTTTTAATTGTTCCGACAGTTACTTCTCTTTGTTCAACTAATCCTTCTATTTTGTCGACTAGAAGTTGCCTATAGTTTTCTTTATTCTCTTTTTTCATGTTTTTCCCTCATTAAAATTAATGAATGTCGAAAATTGTCGAAAATTAAATTGAGTTATTAAATGGCTGCTGTTTTTTACAGTTTATGTTGGGCGGAGTGCCTTTTCAAATCAGTTTCCCAATGCTAGGATTAATGAAAATATAGCCAACAATATTGTTATTGGAGTAAAAAGTCTTTTTTCAAGTTTATTTTTTGAAATTGCATTTCCTAATGTATTCAAAATAAATAATCCCGTCATGAGCCATAAGGAATAAGTAATTACTTTCTTTGGTATATCAATTGTCAAAAAGCTCATTTGCTTCAAAATTACAATAACGAATAGTGCGTTTATTAAAATAGAAAATATTTCAAAACGATACATTTCTTGAATTGAATTTAATTTGCCACCCCAAACAAGATTGTAAGGAATTATCTTTATCAGGATGCTGAAATGTAATAAAAGAAACAGCGAGAGTAAAATCAAAAGTCCAAATTGTGCTATAGTTATCATATCTGAAAGCTTTAGTTCATAATTGTTAGTTGATTAACCTTAGCAATATAAGATGTCGGTAAATGTCAAAAAGAATTGTGTAGAAATTTTTGCAGTGTCATTTTACCCAACGCTGTCATTGCTAACTCTTCTGCTCTTAATATATTTTTCATTATTTGTTTTTTAATGATGTGTGATCCTTATTTCTTTTCCATTAATAACTTTTCAAGCTTTGCTTTTGTTTCAGGAATTAGCTTAAGCGTTAAAGTTTTTTTGAAACTCTCTATCGCTTTTACTTTATCCCCTTTTGCCAGATACAAATCTCCCAACCCATCATAACAATTAGCCGTTTCGGGATAGTTTGCAATATTTAGTTTAAACAATGCTTCTGCCTTAATAAATTGTTTTTGTCTTAACATATAATACGCAAGACCATTAACCTGGTTTTCATCTGGTTTAACGAGATAGCTAATTTGATCAGAAACAGTATTATAATGTGTAACTAATAAAGAATCTAGTTTAAAATTGGGATTATCTAATTCACTATTGTAAATTTTAAGTTTATAATAATCAAAAATAAAACGGAGGGCATCATACTCCCCGATCAACCGCACGGAACTGTGATCGTCGTTTTCATAATATTTATGTAGGAAGCGTAATTGATTAGTTTTGTTTTTAAAAATAGCTGTGATGAATTTCAGGTTGCTGCGAATAAGTTCAGTCCCCTCGGTAGTATCTTTTTGAACTTCCAGTGTATCCATTCCTTTTTCCATTCGGTTTGCCAATGCCATAAATAAAGTTTTCCCTTTATAATTTTCATGTGCTAAAGTCATTTTAGCTTCCTTTACAATTTGTTGATCGTTCCACCATAAAGCGCCATCAAGAGAAACATAGGCATTGAATAAATCAGGACGATGTATTAAAGTGTTCACAACGGTCAGGCCTCCAACTGAGTGACCAATGAAGATCTTATAGGGAGCTGTTGGGTAATTTGATTCAATGTATGGCATCAATTCTTTTTCCACATAGAGCATGAATTTTTCTCCATTACCAACGATACCGGGAGTTTCCTTATCTGTACCAAACGTCAGATCCGTCATCCGGGCAGGATGTAAAATTCCAACTACAATCATTGGCGGACAAAGACCTGCGTTACTCATAAATTCAGTCATACTAACGATATCATTAAAATTCGCATCTCCATCTAATAAATAAATTACAGGGTAATTTCCTTTACCGGTATTATCGTTTCCTCCATTTATGTTTGGGATATGAATCCAAACTTTACGCTGTTCACCTAATATTTTTGATGGTGAGCTTTTTTCAAATCCAGAGGTAATAGGGTTGTTTTCCTGTGCTTTGGCACAAAAGGAAAAAAACAGTATGGTGAAAGAATAAAAATATGTTTTCATCGCTTTTTTACAAGTTGGTTTATGATATTGCCTGCTGTTTTTTTTATTGATTCTCTTTATTGGGTAAACTATAAACAACTTTGCCTGTAGAGTCGAGGAAATTTATTTTTGCTTCTCCAATAGAATCAACAATAAGCTGAATCCTTGTCTTGCCTTTTTTATCTGCTAAGTTTATTAATGCAGACTTGTCTGCGTCTTTGCCAATAAAAACCCGATGGGCAAAGGCAGGGTCACCATTAACAGGCTCGAGTAGTTGCTTGAGTTTAGCATCTCTCTCGGGGCCATTTGGTAATTTTTCTGTTTCCTTGTATGTACGCCTAAACTCGGGGTAAGGTGGGCTGTTATGCCAATCATCTACAAATAAACCTGTTTTCCTATCCCCGTTATCATCAAGATATTGTAAATACAGAACCTGATTTTGATTGTATTGGTCAAAAGAAAAATGCCCTGATGCAAAATATTTACCACTACTATCTTTTCTTCCGGAAAATACAAGCCCCCCGCATTCAGTAGCCTCGTCATCATAAAATATTAAACCACCACGATTACCACCTGGAATACCAAAAGGTTTTCCGTGATTCAAATTTGCGGGTGATTTTTCCACATTGGAAAGAACTAATCTGGGTTGTCCATTTGGTTCAACAATATTTATCCGATTTGCCGTTAGTTCCTCTATTGTTAAATTTTTTGTCTTTCTGTCCATTTTTAAAATTAAGAAAAAGGCAATTAATAGTAAAATGGATGAAACCATTGCATATACTGATAAAAAGCGTATTTGCTTTTTAATCTTATCTAAGCTTTCTGTCATAAGAAATTATTTGATTTTTAAAAAAGGAAGTTAAAAAGTAAATACAGCTTGAATTGTTTCATCAGGTACAAACACTTCGTCATTAATTATTGGAATACTTATTTCTATTTAATTTTATCCCCTTTCTTGATATTTAACCCTTCCTTAATAATTATTTTATTAATAATACCATTTTCTTTTTGAAACGACACTCTAATATCATCATCTTTTTGAAAAAAAGAATTATTCTGGTACGCAAATAGTTCAATAGCTGGCTGGTTATTTCTTTGTATAAACAACAGATCTCCTACAAGGCTAATTTTCACTTTGTAATCAGCATTAACTTCATATTCTCCAACAAATTTTTTCAATTCCTCTGGTGTGAGTTTTATTTCATCGAAATATGAATAAGGCTTGTTGTAAAGAATGGCAAAGATGGAAAGGCCGATAGTTTCAATTTGGTGATTGTAAATGTTGTTCAATAAAATCACTACTACATCGTCTTCCTGTATCCTTCCGAAATAACCCGTAAACCCAAGGATATTTCCACCATGTGAAACAATTTTCTTTTTGTATAAAGTATCAATCCAGCAGCCCAAACCATATCCTTCTAAAAATGGAGTAGTGGCTTCATCCATACTTGTTTTATTATAAACTTTATAATTCAATAAACCCTTGTGCCATAAATAAAGATCTTTAACTGTGCTGTACAATGAACCTGCCGAAAAAGTAGCTGTGGAATCCCATGGGACCGAAGCTTCGTGTATTTTTTGGGTGTATTTAGTATAGCCCACTGCTTTATCAGGATTGTTTAATCCGGCAAAATCAAAACCCGTATGTGTCATTTTTAAAGGTTTTAGAATAAATTCTCTAACGACATGCTGATATGATTGCTTCGTCACTTTTTCAATAATTAAACCCAAGAGAATATACCCTGAATTGCAATAAGAGTATTGTGTTCCGGGATCAAAATCCAAAGGTTTATTAATAAAGAAAGAAAGTATTCTCTCATTGCTTCTTGGCAATGTACTTTCCATTACTGCAGTATGGTCCCTTAATATTTCATATATGCCAGAAGTATGCGTTAGCAGATGTTTGATTGTAATTTCATTTCCCCTTTTATAGTCGGGAAAATACTTACTAAGCTTGTCATCCAAACTTAGTTTATGCTGTTCTGCCAATTTTAAAATAACGGCAGCTGTAAATTCTTTTGTTGTTGATCCTATCTGGTAGATTGAGTTTGGGGTGTTAAGAATATGCTTCTCTGCATCCTGGTATCCATATGCTTTTTCATATATTATCTTACCATTTTTACTAACCAATACTGAGCCATTAAATCGGTTTATCTTTACAGCCTTTTCAATAAGGGTGTCAATCCTTTTAATGCTTTCTTGTCCATTAGTAATTAGTATACTAAAAATAATTGAAAACAGTGTTAATATTCTTTTTTTCATTGTTTGAAGGACGTATTTTCTTCCGGCACTGAATAAAATGATATGCAAACTAGTCAGATTTGTCTGCAAACTGTAACCCTAACCATGTTATTTATGCCAACTAGCGATTTAAACATTTATTTTTTCTACAATTCAAAAACTACAAAATATGGTCAATCTGTATAATATCGTCATCTTCTTCACCTGAAAGAAATATGAGTACCGAAAAAAAGTAGTCCATAAAGTCAAATATTTTGTTCAGCATGTTGCTTATATTTTTTTTATTAAAAAGAATTGGAAAATAATTTTTTGTTACCAGTTTTCTTTTCTTCAAATACACTACCATCATTTACAAGAATGCTGATGCCAAATACCACACCTTGCCTATTTTTTTTAAATTCAATCTGTGCATCTTTATCCAACTGAAAGAGGTTGTTAGTAAGTTGTTTTAATTCCGTAATGCCACCACCATTATTATCATTCCTACAATACAATTTTTCTTTGTCCAGATAAACGGACAGGCCACCATACACACCCACATAACCTAATAATGTACTTAGTGGTAGCTTTTCTTTCACTTCGTTATCCAATAGAGAATTGATCAAATACAAATACTTATTTTTCGCTTTGGGGTCATTTGTTTTTATTAAATTATCTCTGAATATTAGCTCCTGCGCTTTAATTAAAGCTTTATTGGCGGAAATTTTTACATCAGGAATCACACCTGTTCCTTCCCAGTCTGTATGCGTAATTGGATTCAATGAACGAGCAAATGGTATATACATAACAAAGCCCTGATTAACCGAGAATGGCATTTGGGGGTGTGCTCCCCCACCTGTTGTTTCTCCAACTATTAATGCTCTTTTTGCAACCTGCATCCCATAGCAAAAATCTTCTGCACCGGAAAAGGTATGTTGGCTAGTTAAAATATAGACTGGAACCGAAAGGGATAAATTATCAGTTTTAGAAGGGTCAGCATACATGAAAACAGTATCATTATTAGACCGGTTAATGAGATGATTCATTTCAGTCTTTTGAGTAAAAAAATAACTCTCCATTTGACTAACCATTTTAGGATCACCGCCCATATTCTCTCTTAAATCAAGTATAACCGCATCAGTATTGGTTAAAAAACTGAGTGCTGCTTTTATTGTGGATTTTGCAGCTTTTATATCATCTACAAATAAATTGAAAGATAGATATCCAATATTTCCTGGAAGAACTTCCAACTTTTTAAAACTGTAGTTATTATCCTTCCAATACTTTTTTACTTGCTGCAATTCTTCCGGTGTAGGATTATAAGCCACTTGTGCATTAAACCCAGGATCGAATTGAACTCGCAAATGTGGATCGTAATAAACGCTTCTGATATCTTTTGCTATCTGCTGTTTCAATTTTTGAGGGTCTTTTAGTAATTTGGTATAAGCATTACTCTTTAATTGTTCCTGCAGATACTTCGATATATTTTCAGCTTTATCTGGGAAAATGTAATGTTTGTTTAGACTATCGGAAATGGAATTAATTAATTCAATGATTTTAATGGGTTGCATTTTATTACTTTGCCCATTGCACGAATATTGAATAATAAAAGCAATTATGAAAAAAAGCGGATTAAGTTTAAATAGGTGCATTTGCATATATATTATTGATTGTGGCTTAGATAAAATAATCAAGCATTTTTCATAGAAGGTGATACTCGGAACCCTTTTACAACAAGGTAGATGCCAAGCGAAAATTCAAATAGTGCTACTAATAATGCTGCCAAACCAGACAAAGCATCATGTTGTCCAATGAAACCAAACATGACCGCGAAGTACCCAGCAATTAATGGAACAGCTCCAATAATGCCAATTAAGGAGAGCATTCTTGGCACTAACCGAGATTGATAAAGAAGGATGCCTAATAGCAAGTCGTTGATGGCTGGCATGAAACTTTGTCCCAATAAAAAGATCCGATCATAAAGTGCCACAAGTGCATGACTGGTTGCCAAAGAATCTGCACCAGCACCAGCTCTTTTAAGTGTAACTACTGACAGTATAAACGCAACGCCTACAAAAATGGTACTTGCCTCCAATATCCTTGATGCAACAAGGCCTAATGCAAATCCTTCATTTTGCTTTTTGAGAACAGGGTATAGTGCAACAGCTGAACCAATACTTGCAAGGGCTACTATAATTTCTAAAATACCTCCAGTAATGGTAGCCGTATCAGGGCCACCATTAAGAAGATAATTTTGATCATGTACCGAACTATATAAAGAAATAGTTGGAATAGATACAAAAGTGATCAAGTAAAGTATACCTGCAACCAGCGATGTTTTTCTGAACGAGCTCATGGGCATTCGTTCAAATGATGCATACTTATCTGATGCTAGTTGATTACTGATATAATTTGTTTTCATTTTAATTGTTTGTGTTGATTTGAATTTCAAATACCTCTAACAAATGCTTTGTAGACCTAGGATAATTTATAAATTTTTATATAAACTTATTGGACTAGTTTTCCATGGTTTAGAAAAATGCAGGCTAACATTTAGGTTCCTATTGTACATTTCCTGGCCATAAGAAATGTTTGTTAAGCCATATGAGTATCTAGCATCCAATACAACACTCTTTTGTCTTATCTTAAATCTATAACCAGCGCCCATTTGAATGCCCGCATCCCAACGTCTAAAATTATCAGTTGCGTCATTAAAAGAAACATTTTTAGATACATCATCAATTTTCTTTGTTCCAATCATGTTATAGGCGATAGATGGTCCTGCGTTTAGATAAAATTTACCTACATTATAACGAACCAAAACTGGTAACTCAAGGGTATATAATCGAAGTGTTGTTTTATTGGTAGTTAATGGGTTATTGGCTTTTAATTCGCCGCCTTTCATCATAAAATAGAATTCAGAAACAACAGAAAGTTGAGGAGTTAGTCCAGCTTGAAAAGACATCCCAACTTGTGCACCAAGAACAGATTTTTTGTAGTCCTTAAAGGCTGCATTTGAGTTTCCGTAATTAAGGGTTGTACCTACTAAATTTAAAAGAAGATCAAAATAGGTGTTCGAAGAATTTTCTTGACTTTTGGCTAGTTCAGGTTTTACAGAAATAGTTTGACCAAATACATTTGAACTTAGGAATATCATACTGAAGATGATAACCGCTTGTAGATTTTTTTTCATAATACTTTTGTTTGGTTTGTTTTAATTAATAAACTCAAACAAAAGTATATGGAGGAAAGAAGGCTTACAATTGAGGTATGCAAATCATGTTAAGTTGTCTGCATATTGGTTGTTTTGATCTGCAAACAACCTTGGCTCCTATGTCCTATTTTTAATGATTTGAAAAAAAATATCTTTATAGGTCTCTGAAACAGGAATGAACTGGTCAGCAATTTTAATTCTATTACGTTCAATAGATTCTATTTTATTTAAAGCAACCATATAAGATTTATGTACACGGCAAACAATATTTGAAGGAATTGCCTTTTCGAACTCGGTGAAGTTTTGTAAGGTCATGATCTTTTTATTCATTGTATGAATTTTCCGATAATCTCTCATTCCTTCAATATATACGATTTCATTAAGCATAATTTTTTCGAGCCTATTTTCGGTTTTTACAAAAATGAAATCGGGTTGTGCTTCTGAGCCACGTTGAACTATACTTTCTTGTGCTTTATTAACAGCTTGCAGAAATCGGTTAAATGTAAATGGTTTCAACAGATAGTCGGTTATTTGAAGTTCATAGCCTTTAATTGCATACTCTTGGTAAGCAGTTGTAATAATAACCTGACTACTAATTTTTGAACTTTCCAATAATTCAATACCAGATAATTCGTCCATGTTGATATCAAGAAATAATACATCTACTTTGTTGTTATTCAAATAGGCAAGACCGGTTAAGGCATTATCAAAAGTGGCACATAAATTTAAAAAAGGAACTTTAGCTACAAAGCTTTTCGTTTTCTCAAGTGCTAGGGGCTCGTCTTCAATAATGATACAGGAGTATTTATCCATGGGGAATTGTTAAGTTAATGCAATAGCGTTCATTTGTTTTAGTCACATTCAAACTATGTTTTCCAGCATAAATCAGGTGTAACCGTTTTTCTATCAATTCATTACCGAGACCACTATAGGTTGGTGAAACAGCCATTTTGGTATCGAACTTATTTTCACATACCAATTGAATGGTGTTGTTCATGATATGAATATTTACCGTAATCGCATTTTCCATTTTCTTATTATTGGCATGTTTAAATGCATTTTCAATAAATGGAATAAACACCATTGGTGCAATGCTTACATCGCCAATTATACCTGTAACTGTAAAATGCACATAATTTTCGTTGGCAGTTCTGATTTTTTGCAAGGCAATGTATTTATCAATGTATTCAATTTCTTTAGACAGTGGGATTTGATTACCCTTTGTTTCATACAAAATAAATCGCATGATATCTGATAGTTTGTTTAAATAATCAGAAGCAACAGCAGAATCTTTTAAGATGAGCGCATCAATATTATTGATCGTGTTAAATAATAGGTGTGGATCCAATTGCGACTTGATCAAGGCCATTTCCATTTCATGGTTTTTTTCTGTCAAAATCTCTTTTATTTTGATCTCATTAACCCAGGTAATAAATCCTCGGATTATTAATGCAATAGTGCCACTTATTAAGCCGATCAAAGTCATAGCAAGAATTACTATACCAGCTGTAGATCTGCCTTGTTTGCCACCCTGATCCATGTCTTGAAGATTGCCTGATTCAATATAAACACGTAACAATATATACCCAATAAGGGCAGCACCAGTAGAAATCAGGATCCCAAAAGCGATAGAAAGTAAATATTTTTTTTGTTGTAGATATTTAGGAAACAATAGAAAATAATTTAATACATAGGATATAATGGAAGGTATAAATGCAAAAAAGAAAAGGTTTTTCAAAGCATTTATGATACGAGACTCTTGGTTAGTTACATGAAGACTACTTCTATAGTAAACAGCTAACATGATTGTTATCATAATGAAATAACAAGCCCAGAACCCAATATTCAATAGAATGACAAAAGACTTTTTCATGTTTTGAAATTACCATCTAAAAAGTGATCAAATGTCATTAATTGTTTGGGGTTCGATATATTTTCTATGCGAATTGGCTAAAACAGTCTGCAAAATGACTATTTAGGACTAGCTATGCAGTACCCCGTAGTGTAACAATAATATTTTGCGTGAAATCACGAGAAAACGAACAAAATCACTTGAAAAATGCGAGAACCAGTGAGGATTCACGTGATTTGACGTGAAACTTCATGAACATTCGTGAATTCACCTATTCAATCCCAAGCCTTCAATATAGCCTCTAAATGAGCATCTCCTAAATTCAGATAGCGTTTAAAACTGCGTTCGCTTTTATGGCCTGAGACATCTCTGACAAAGCGCTCAGGTATCCCCCTTTGAGTACTTAAGGAAATAAATGACTTCCGGGCCATATGAGAACTGATTGCATCATGAAGGGGCATGGAAGCTTCTTGCTTGAAATTATTATAAAAACATACTTGCTTTACTATCCTGGTAAGATTAGCAACCTTTGCCATTTCCTTTAACTGCCGATTAAAGTATTGATTGGTAAAATGTGGCAATGGGGTTTCTAGGTACTGATACCTATCTAAAATTGCCATTGCTTTTTTATTCAAGGGTACCACCAAATTATCATCGGTTTTCTGCGTACTTAATAACCACACATTGCAACCTGCCTTTGTTGATATGCAATTTCTTGTGATTGCTTCAATATCAGAATATCTCTGGCCAGTATAACATTGAAATAAAAATACATCCCGCACTTGAGAATGATTACTATTTTCAAACTTAAAATTCTCCAATAATTCCAATTCTTGCTTTTCCAGAATATTTACAATTTGCTCCCTTTCCACAACTTTAAGCTTCTCCAGTTCAGCAGGTAACTTTATACCAATAGTCGACAAAAAGGATTTGAGTGTTTTTAAAATGGTCAGATACTTGGCAACAGTATTATCGTTTAGTTGCTTCTGCTGCAAATACGTTTTAAACCGCTTGACCCACTCGTTGTTAATTCTATTGGGAATAAATTGATTGTCGCCCTGGAATAATGACATTAGATTCATTAACGTAGTATATTTCTGAGTAGTCCGATATTTAACAGGATAACCAGTTGCAGTTCGATGCTCCGATTTGAATTTTTTAAAGATCGCTTCCAGGTTATCTAAATTTTCATCCAGCTTTTCTTCTTTAAAAAAAGTATTTAACTGCATTTTCTCTACATATGCGTTATTCAAAAAGGCATCTTCAATAAACTCATATACTTTTTTTCGCTTTTCTGCCAAAGTATCGTTGATGGTTTTCCGATTTATTGGAGAGCCTTTACC
>JANOYH010000305.1:0-16813 GCA_031428775.1 Bacteroidota bacterium | reverse complement strand
CAATTACAAAAAGGAGAACAGTTGGCTAAAGACAGCAATATTTTTGTCAGAAATATCAATGGTGTTGAAAAGCGTTTTGTAAAAGTGAAAACACCTATTACCACCATTCCTTTTGTAAAAAATCACGAGTTCAATTATAGTAAACTCATTTCATGGATGGGTCCGGGTGCAGAAAAATACACTTGGGTTATTTATGTACTGATTGTAATCTTCATTGTAACTGCAGTTTCCAATGGGTCTAATTTGACGGATGGCTTAGACGGACTAGCCGCGGGTGTGAGTGCCATTATTGGTGCGGGTATCGGCGTATTTGTTTACGTGAGTGGTAACTATGTATTTGCCGATTATTTCGACGTCATGTATATCCCCAACCTAGGCGAGTTGTCCATTTTTGTAGGCGCTTTTGTAGGAGCCTGTATTGGATTTCTTTGGTACAACGCATATCCCGCACAGGTGTTCATGGGCGATACCGGAAGTTTGGCCTTGGGTGGCATCATTGCATCGCTTGCTTTTATTGTAAGAAAAGAATTGATGATCCCCATTTTTTGTGGCGTGTTCTTACTAGAAGACCTCAGTGTAATTATTCAAGTAAGCTATTTTAAATACACCAAGAAAAAATATGGTGAGGGCAAACGCGTGTTCTTGATGAGCCCATTACACCACCACTATCAGAAAAAAGGGTTTCACGAAAATAAAATTGCCTTCCGCTTTTGGATCATCACCATCCTATTAGTTGTAGCAAGTATTGTTACGCTAAAAATTAGGTAGGTGAAGATGTTAAAAGGGAATTGAGTAAAAGTGAATTGAATAAAAGAGAATTGAATAAAAAAAGCATGCAGATAAATACCCCCTATCGTTTGGTGATACTCGGCTCTGGAGAGAGTGGGGTAGGTGCTGCGCTATTGGGTAAGCAACATGGGTATGAAGTTTTTGTGAGTGATGGCGGTAAAATCAAAGAGATCTACAAAAATGAATTAACACATGCAGGCATTGAATTTGAAGAAGGTGGTCATACAACAGAGAAAATATTGAATGCAACTGAAGTAGTGAAAAGTCCGGGTATTCCCGAAAAGAACGAACTCGTTAAACAAATTCGGGCCAAAGGAATTCCTGTGATTGGTGAGATAGAATTGGCTTATCGTTTTAAAGGGGATAGCAAAATCATTGCCATCACCGGAAGCAATGGCAAGAGCACCACCACTTCCCTAATCTACCATATCTGCATCACCGCAGGCTTAGATGCTGCATTGGTGGGAAATATCGGATACAGTTTTGCGAAGCAAGTAGCAGAAGATCCTAAAGAATGGTATGTGGCTGAGCTAAGTTCTTTTCAACTGGACGATATCAAAACCTTTCGTGCTAATGTAGCTGTGTTGTTGAATATAACCGAAGACCATTTAGACAGGTATGATTACAAATTTGAAAATTATATCAACAGCAAATTTAAAGTCATCGAAAACCAAACAGCAGAAGATCATTTCATCTATTGCTTGGACGACGAAATCATCACTAACAAACTATCAACCCTTATACTACTTACTAACCCATTACCATTCTCTATGAAACAAGAACTAAAAAAAGGCGGCTACATCAAAGGCGATCAGATGATGCTAAGAATCCAAGAAGAAAGAGTAAGCATGAGTATTTATGATTTTGCCCTAAAGGGTAAACACAACAACTACAACACTATGGCAGCAGGTATAGCAGCCGCTACAATCGGCATCAGAAAAGAAAAAATCAGAGAAGCCGTTAACAACTTCCATAGTCTGGAACACAGAATGGAATTTGTAGCCATGGTGCGTGGGGTTGAGTTTATCAATGATAGTAAGGCAACCAATATTAACAGCACTTGGTATGCATTGGAAACAATGAATAAACCTACCGTCTTGGTACTAGGTGGTACAGATAAGGGGAATGACTATAGTTTGTTGGCAGAACTGGCCAAGGATAAAGTGAAGGCAATTGTTTGTATGGGTATGGACAATAAAAAAATCATAGAGGCTTTCAAAAATATAGTTCCTGTAATTATAGAAACCGATAGCGCTAAAAAAGCAGTGAACGCTTCTTTTAAACTGGCAGGGAAAGGCGACGTGGTTTTATTGAGTCCGGCTTGCGCAAGCTTTGATTTGTTCAAAAATTATGAAGACAGGGGAATTCAATTTAAAGACGCCGTTAAAGAATTATAATCAACCGTGCAGGAAGTAAACGATACCCTTTTCTCTCAGATGCCCACCATCAATGGTATGCGTGGGCAACTGGTAAACCGTACCCGAGGTGATAAATACATCTGGGGTATCGTGGTTTTGTTGAGCCTCATCTCCATCTTAGTAGTGTATAGTGCCACGGGCTCTTTAGCGTACAAATTGTATAAAGGGAATACTAGTTTTTACTTGTTCAAACAAGTATCCTTTTCCTTGATCGGTTTTATGCTCATTTATTTTTTACACCGAATCAACTATACGCTCTTCTCTAGAGTGGCTACCATTTTATTCATGATTTCTATTCCACTGCTGATTTATACTTTGGCATTTGGTGCAAGAATTAATGAAGGTAGTAGGTGGATCAAATTGCCCATCATTAATATGACGGTGCAAACAAGTGACCTGGCAAAGCTTGCCTTATTCATGTATATGAGTAAGCTGCTGAGCAAAAAACAGGAAGTCATCAAAGACTTTAAAAAAGGATTTTTACCAATTGTGATTCCGGTGTTGATAATATGCGGACTCATCATGCCCGCCAACCTTTCCAATGCACTGTTAACTGGAGCCACATCGCTCTTATTGATGTTTATTGGTAGGGTGAGTCTGAAGCACATTTTTTTGGTGATACTGGTGGCCTTAATTCCAGTGGGGATGATTGTAGGGGTGGCCGTTTTAACCTATGATGGGAATGCAAAAACGGAGCAGGTAAAAACGGGAAAGATGGAACAGGTAAAATCTTACGGTAGAATTGGTACATGGGTGAAGCGCGTGCAAGATTTTATGTATGCGAGCGAAAAAGAAACACCCTATCAAGTACAACAAGCTAAGATTGCTATTTCAAATGGGGGGATTATCATGGGACTAGGGCCGGGAAATAGCAGACAAAGAAATTTTCTTCCCCAAGCGTATAACGACTTTATCTACAGCATCATCATAGAAGAGTATGGTTTGTTGGGAGGTGCATTTATCATCTTTATTTATTTGGTTTTTCTGTTTAGGTGTATTCGAATTTTTAGAAAATGTCCATACGCATTCGGGGCCTTTCTTGCACTAGGGTTGAGTTTTACACTGGTTATACAAGCAGTAGCAAATATGGCGGTGAATGTAAACCTAGTGCCAGTAACGGGCGTAACACTACCCTTAGTAAGTATGGGAGGAAGTTCCTTTTTATTCACCTGCTGCGCGATAGGATTAATTCTAAGCGTAGCCAGAAACGTAGAACAAATGGAAGGAAAATCTCCTCCAGAGGAAATAAAAATTTAAAATGGCAAAAAAGATCATCATAGCAGGAGGAGGAACAGGAGGACATATCTTCCCGGCTATTGCTATTGCCAATGCCATCAAAAAAATGGCGCCGGATACAGAATTTTTATTTGTGGGTGCAAAGGGAAAAATGGAAATGGAGAAAGTGCCTGAAGCGGGTTATCGAATCATGGGCATTACCATTGCCGGATTGAATAGAAGTTCTTGGCATAAAAATATCAGTCTCCCGTTCAAACTCTTTAAAAGTTATTTTGAAGTAAAAAGTATTTTCAAATACTTCCCACCAGACGCGGTGATTGGCGTTGGTGGTTATTCAACATTGCCTGTATTGCGCACAGCACAGTTGCGCGGCATTCCCACTTTCATTCACGAGAGCAATTCATTTGCGGGCAAAGCCAATGTGTGGCTGGGTAAAAAAGCCACCAAAATATTTGTGGCAACCGATGGCATGCAACCATTTTTTCCAAAAGAGAAAATCATGGTTACAGGGAATCCTGTTAGAAGTGAAATTGCTTCTTCAGAGATTAGTAGACAAGAAGGCTTATCGTATTTTGGTTTGGAAGAAAACAAAACAACCCTTCTTGTCATGGGAGGTAGTCTCGGAGCCAAAAGCATCAATGACGCTATCGCCCATCAGCTGGAAACTTTCAAAGACCAAGGGCTTCAATTAATTTGGCAAACCGGTAAAACCAATGCAGCACAGTATCAACATAAGGCGGAAGGATTTAAACAGGTATGGGTATCTCCATTTATTAGAGATATGCAACTAGCCTATGCTGCTGCAGACTTGGTTATAAGTAGGTCGGGCGCCATGGCTGTTACTGAAATCTGTGTTACAGGCAAGCCCGCCATTTTTGTGCCCTTTCCCTTTGCTGCGGAAGACCATCAAACCTATAATGCCATGCAACTTGTAAATCATGATGCAGCTATATTGGTGAAAGACGGTGACGCAAAAAAAGACTTGGTGCAAACAGCCATCAAGTTGTCTAATGACACCGAAACCATGAAACGCTTTAGTGCTAACTGCAAACGACTAGCTATCAAAAACGCCGACCAAATTATTGCAACAGAAATATTAAAGCACCTATCGTGAACAAGCTTAGTAACATACAGACCATTTATTTTATTGGCATTGGTGGTATTGGCATGAGTGCACTGGCACGCTATTTTCATGCCAAGCAGGTAGCAGTGAGTGGATACGATAAAACGAGTACGGAACTTACTAGAACATTGGAAGCTGTGGGTATTCCTATACACTATGAAGCGAACTTGGAGTTGATTCCTAAAAATGCTAACCTGGTAGTGTATACACCTGCCATACCTGCCACACAAGAAGAATTGACCTATTATCGCGAACACCATTTTACGGTAGTGAAGCGAAGCGACGTGTTACAAATGATTACGGAATCTTCTTTCAATATCTGTATTGCAGGTACACACGGCAAAACAACTGTTACTTCCATGATTGCACATTTGTTGCGCGATTCTGGCTACGGATGCAATGCTTTCTTGGGAGGTATTGCTGCCAACTACCAAACCAATTTCTGGAGTAGTGAAAGAAATGTGGTTGTTGTGGAAGCGGATGAATATGATCGTAGTTTTTTGAAATTGGTTCCTGACATTGCCGTCATTACTTCTATGGATCCAGACCATTTAGATATTTATGGAACTCCAGAAGCCGTGACTGATGCATTTGTAGAATTTTCACAAAAAGTAAAACCTGGTGGATGCTTGGTTACTAAATATGGGATGAAGCGAAGCGGCGAATTGAAAGCAGCACATCAATACACTTACGATTTTCTAAACGACGCAGCCGACGTACATACCAATAACCTCCGCATACACCAAGGCGCGTATCATTTTGACATACAGAATCACTACTTTACCATAAACAATGTGGTATTGCATATGGGTGGATTGCACAATATTGAAAATGCTATTGCGGCTATTACAGTGGCAAAGCATTTGGGGATTTCAGACGATAAGATCCGTGCCGCAATGGCTAATTTTAAAGGTGTCAAGCGCAGGTTTGAATATATCCTCAATGGCCCAACTAAAGTATTGATAGATGATTATGCGCACCATCCAGAAGAGTTGCGTGCCTTGATTAGTGGCGTGCGTAGTTTGTTTGCATCTAAAAAAATGCTGCTCGTATTTCAGCCCCATTTATTTAGTAGAACAAACGACCTGGCTCATGAATTTGCAGCAAGCCTTGACCTAGCCGACGAAGTAATTCTATT
This sequence comes from Bacteroidota bacterium, assembly GCA_031428775.1. Classification (GTDB taxonomy): domain Bacteria; phylum Bacteroidota; class Bacteroidia; order Chitinophagales; family Chitinophagaceae; genus Sediminibacterium. The sequence goes on along the minus strand of JANOYH010000305.1, from coordinate 11,109 downwards.
ACCCATTTATCCTGCAAGAGAGTTGCCCATGGAAGGGGTGAGTAGCCATTCTATTTTCGACAAAATGAAACTGGAACACAAACAAATCTTAGACAAAGAAGCTTTGCTGGTATGGATAGAAAAACACAAAACCGATTTGGTAGTGATGGCTGGTGCGGGTGACATTGATACATTGGTTCAACCCATTAAAACAATGATGAGCCATTGATGAATTTTAAAAACATACCGTGGAAAAAGCGTTTCTTCCAAGCCTGTTGGTTATTGATGGGCATTGGTGCCATCGTGCTTTTTGGTGCTTCCATACTTAGGAAACAAGCGAAGCCTTGCACCGATATTCAAGTGGATATAGCAGGCGCAGAACAACACATGTTTTTAGACGAGAAAGACATTTTGAATCTGATCAATAAACAACAGACAATAGTTGGAGCAGCCACTTCAAAAACCAACCTGCGCTTTCTGGAACATGCGCTGGGAACCAATAGCTGGGTTGATCAAGCCGAACTCTATTTTGATAATAACCAAGTATTAAAGGTACATATCCAAGAACGTGAACCCGTAGCCAGGGTATTCCTCATTGGTGGTGGTTCTTTTTATGTAGATAGCACCGGACTGCGTTTGCCCTTGAGTGAAAAGCTATCGGCAAAAGTTCCCGTATTTACCAATTTCCCATCCAATAGACCCATACTTGCAAGGCCCGATAGTAGCTTATTGAATGGGGTAGTACAAATGGCGATGACCATACTGGCCGATTCTTTTTGGACGGCACAAGTGCAACAAATCAATATTGACCAGCAACAACAATTTGAATTAGTTCCACTCATTGGCCATCATTTGATTTTGATGGGTACAGCAGAAAACCTGGAAAATAAATTTAAAAGGCTCAGCGCTTTTTATGAACAAGCGTTGGTGCAACATGGATTAAATAAATATGGAAAACTCGACCTCCGCTTCAACAACCAAGTGGTTGCTTCCTTACAAGATTCTATCAAAATAAACAATAAACAAACCGATAAACCGTTAACAGTTAAATAGTATCTATATGAGTCTCAATGAATCACCAATTATTGTTGGTCTTGATATCGGAACCACCAAAATAGCAGCCATCGCAGGCAGAAAAAATGAGTTTGGCAAACTAGAAATATTGGGGTTCGGTCGCGCCAACAGCAGTGGTGTTCAACACGGTCAGGTTTTAAATATTGACCAAACAATTAAAGCCATTCAACAAGCCCTTGCCAATTGCTATGAGAGCAATCCGGACTTAGACGTAAAGGAAGTATATGTAGGCATAGCAGGTCATCATATTAAGAGTTTGCAGACTAGGGGCGATATGGTTAGGCAAGAACCCGACAATGAAATTCAAGGTTGGGAAATTGACCAATTGATAAACAACCAACGCAAAACTTTTATTCCTGCAGGCGACCAGATTATTGACGTGATTCCGCAAGATTTTCATGTGGACAATATTCAAAACATCAAAGACCCAGTCGGTTTTAATGGGGTTAAAGTGGGTGCTAATTTTCATATTATTACGGGCGATAGAAATGCTATTCGCAATATTAATCGTGCTGTTGAAAGAAGTGGACTTAACACCAAAGACTTGGTATTGCAACCACTGGCTTCTGCTAGTGCTGTAATGAGTGAGATTGATATGGAAGCTGGTGTGGCCATCTTAGACATTGGTGGAGGAACATCTGATATGGCCGTTTTCTATGAAGGTATTTTAAAACATACTGCGGTTATTCCTTTTGGTGGAGAAAATATCACGAACGATATCCGACTTGGTTTGGGTGTACTGAAGAGTCAGGCTGAAGCCATGAAAGTGCAATTCGGTAGCGCATTAGCCGATGAAGCAAAAGCCAATGCATATATTACGATACCCGGACTAAAAGGCATGCCTGCAAAAGAGATCAGTGTAAAAAATCTGGCTCAGATTATTCAAGCAAGGATGAGTGAGATCTTGGATTTTGTGAGTTATCATTTGAAGCAAGTGGGACTAGATAGCCGTGCCCTAAATGGTGGCGTAATCCTTACTGGCGGTGGTTCTCAGCTAAAGCACCTGATTCAATTGACAGAATATACAACGGGTTTAAATGCGCGTATTGGTTTGCCAAATGAGCACTTGGCTCCAAACCATATTGAAGAATTGAAAAAGCCCATGTATGCAACTTGTATTGGCTTGATCTTAAAAGGCTATAGCGATTTCGAACACCATAACAAAGAGTTCACAGAAACCTTTAAGCCCGTAAAAGTGCCACAAGGATTAAAGAGGGCTGATGTGGATGCCGTAGAAGCGGTGAGTGCAGCAATGCCTGTAGTGGACGTTGAAAAACGCAAAACTAAATTCTGGGAAATGTTTAAGAACAACCTCATTGATATGTTCAAAGAGGAAGAAGACCAGATCATAAAATAAAAAATCTTTTTCACCGTTAATAGTTAATCCAGTACCCCCTAGAAAACAGACTATCCACTTAAAACAATCCTTATGATTCACTTTGATCTTCCAAAACAAAAATCTTCCATCATCAAAGTACTTGGTGTAGGAGGTGGAGGAAGCAACGCAGTTAATTTCATGTTTGCCCAAAATATTGAAGGGGTAGATTTCATCATCTGTAACACCGATGCTAAAGCAATTGAGCAAAGTAGTGTGCCCAACAAAATTCAACTAGGACCACATCTTACACAAGGTTTAGGTGCTGGTGCTAATCCGGAAGTGGGTAAGAAAGCAACAGAAGAATCACTAGAAGAAATCAAACGCATCTTGGAAGTAAATACCAAGATGGCATTTATATGTGCAGGCATGGGTGGTGGAACAGGTACCGGCGGTGCTCCCATCATTGCGCAAATTTGTAAAGAGCTGGGTATTTTAACAGTGGGTATTGTTACTACTCCTTTTGGTTTTGAAGGACCAAGAAGACTACTACAAGCAGAAGAAGGGATACGCGAGTTGAAACCTTATGTGGATACCTTATTGGTGATCAGCAACGACAAGTTACGCATGCAATATGGTAACCTTAAAATGAAAGAAGCATTTAGCAAGGCCGATAATGTATTGGCAACAGCTGCTAAATGTATCACGGATATCATCAATAGTAGGGGTCATATTATTGTTGACTTTGCAGACGTTTGTACTGTCATGAAAAGCGGTGGTGTGGCCATTTTGGGCAAGAGCGAAGTGGAAGGAGAAGACAGGGCACAGCGCGCTATTGAAGAAGCATTGTCTTCACCATTGTTGAACGACAGTGACATTACTGGTGCTAAATGGATCTTGATCAATATCAATAGTGCAGAAGGTGATCACGAATGTACCATGGATGAAGTTGAGACCATCAACAACTACTTGCGTATGCAGGCTGGTGAAGCCACCGATGTAATTGTTGGGATGGGCTATGATCCAACACTAGATAAGAAAATTGGTATCACATTAATCGCCACAGGATTTGAACACAAGGATCCATTTTCAAAACCCGTGCCTATTGTAAAATCGGCTCCTGTAGAAGAGAAGATTGTGATGACTTTAGACGTTACTACGCCTACAAGTTTAATCACCAACAATCCTCCCAACAATCCTAATACAACCAACGTTCCTACAACACAAGATCAGCCTGCCATTCCAACACCTAAATATCCGGTGTATGAAACGGAAGCGCCTGTTTATGATGCCATGGCTCCTATATATGAAACAGAGGCACCAGTCTATTTCGATGAACCTATTGTACTTGCTTCATTAGAATCGAAAGATGAATTGAACGACGTTTTTCATTTTGAATTGAGTCTGGATACAACGGTAACAGTAGCAGAAAAAGCAGCTGAAAAAGCTGCTGAAATTGTGGAAGAAGTAGTGATTCCTGTAGAGAAAACAGCTATGGAAGAACTGGTTAATTTTACGGTATCTGATCAACCTGCACCTGTAAATACGCATCGTTTCTTTGGAGGGATAGTTAAGCCAAGTAATATTTATGCAGAAGCGTCTGCACCTGTTGAACTTGTAAAACCTCCCATAGTGGCTACTGTAAAAGAAATAACTCCTGAACCTGTTGCAGAAGTAGAAACGATGCAATTGGTGATGCGTGAAGAAGTTGCGGCACCTGCAGTGAAACCTGCGCCAATACAAGCTTCTGCAGCACAGGAAGACTATATAGACGAATCAGAAGAGCAGAAAAGAAGGGCGGCTGAGCGCATTCAAAAATTGCGTAACCTTTCTTTTAATATGAATACCACTGATCCCAATAATGAATTTGATTCAGTACCTGCTTATATCCGTAGGAATATGGAATTGTTTGGAAATACCCTAACCTCTGTAGAAAACTTTTATAGCAAAGTAACTGTAGGAAAAGACGCCAATAATCAAACACATATCTCAACACTCAATAGTTTCTTAGAAGGAAAAAAGCCTGACTAAATATGGCTACTATTCTCATAACCGGTGGTACAGGAATGGTGGGCAAGCGGCTTACAAAAATCTTGCTTGAAAAAGGATTTCAAGTAAACATATTAACAAGGGATGCAGCTGTAGTTTCAGCACATCCCTTGTTGCATTATTATCAGTGGGATGTAAGCGCAGGCACCATTGATGCAGCAGCCATTAGCACCGCAGATGATATAGTGCATTTAGCTGGTGCAGGCGTGGCCGATAAAAGGTGGAATACTAAAAGAAAGCAGGAAATCGTAGACAGCAGGGTTCAGTCAGGAGCCTTAATTGTAAAGGCTTTGCAAAACATTCCCAATCAAGTGCAAACCGTGCTAAGTGCATCTGGAATTGGTTGGTATGGCGCCGATAATGCACAAAGTATGAAAGATGGTTTTACAGAAGACGCTGTGGCAGACACCGAATTTTTAGGGGAAACCTGTAAGCTTTGGGAGAATGCGATCAAGCCTGTGAAAGAGCTGAAAAAAAGGTTAGTCATTTTCCGTATTGGGATTGTTTTAAGCACTAATGGTGGCGCACTCGTTGAATTTATGAAACCCATCAAATTTGGCTTTGCCACCATTCTTGGATCGGGTAAACAAAATATTAGCTGGATTCATATAGACGACCTCTGCCATTCCTTTATTTACGCTTTAGAAAACAAGGATATGTCTGGCGTTTACAATGCAGTAGCGCCCGAAACGGTGTCCAATAAATCATTAACGGTTTCCTTGGCTAAAAAACTGAAGGGATCTTTCTACCTCTTATTTTATATTCCCGCTTTCTTATTAAAAATAATTTTAGGCGGCATGAGTATTGAAGTGTTGAAAAGCGCTAAAGTAAATAGTTACAAATTACAAGCTACAGGATTCAAGCACCAGTACCCCAGTTTGCAAAAAGCCTTAAAAAACTTATTACACTAGAGGCTGCTCAGATCACAGAAATCTTTTTAAAATTTATTGCACTAGAGGTCTCTTTTCTTGTGCAAGTAATAACAGAAAGCCCAGATGGCTGACGTAAGTAATAAGCTAAGCAAAATATGTGTGTTTACTTGCCCCAAAGCCTTTTCATAAGCGTCTTTCATGTCTTTTCCAAAGCGACTCATAAAAGCTGGATTGGTAATAATCCGGTCAGAGATTTCAAAGGGCAAAAACTTACCAATATCCTGTAACTTAAACTTGGCATAAGCCACCGCAATGTTTTCAAAGATCATGGTGTAGAAAAAGAATATGCCCAACGCAATGAATGCTTTCTTGATCAAAAAGCCCATAAGAAAAGCCAGGGTTAACTGAGCAAATGTCTGCATAAAGAAATAGGGAATATAACGTAGTTGTTCAGCCCATCGACCAATATTATCTATATCGGCCCATGCCCCAAAAGAAAAAGCCACCACCGTATACATGATAGTACAAACACCTGAAATGATGAGTACGTCAAACAATTTGCTGGTTACGAACTGACTCCTGCTCCAACCATCAATAATATTTTGTCGGTGCGTCTTGTAATTGTATTCATTGGTTACCAACATAATCACCAAAATGGCGGGTATGACAATAAAGAAGGAAGAGAGAAAGGCAACGGTATGCCATGTTTCAGGAAATGCAAAGGGGTTGCCCAATAGCATTTTTGCCAGTTCCATGGCCTTATTTTTTCCATTGGTGCTTTCAATATATCCATAATAAAACATCATGTTGGTGCCTGGATAAGTAAGTGCAACAATTCCAAACATCCACCAAAAAGCAGGGTATTTTTTTATTTTAAGCCATTCTATTTTTATCAGCGCTAACATAATCGGATAATTGTAAAGTGAATATTTTGGGATTAGTCGTTCGTCAGTTCAAAGAATTTGCTTTCCAAGCTTTTCTTGCGCAAGGTTAACTGATTCAACACCACGCCGTTTTCAAAACAATGTTTATTGATGTCTTCCATACTAGCAGCGCCAATAGGAAAAAATAATTGCATTGTTTGGTGGTCGGTTTGATTGAAGTGGGTATATCCATTATAGCTCGTTATCACTTCTCTTAATTGGTCTTGGTTACTGGCGCCTAACTCAACGATATCTTCATTTGAAAGGACTTCATCAACCGGTCCGGCTGTGATTAAATTTCCCCTTTTCATAATAGCTACATGGGTACATACTTTTTCTACTTCGTCTAGTAAGTGACTAGCCATTAGAATGGTCTTTCCTTGTTTAGAAAGGTCTCTGATCAATTCCCTGATTTCTGCAATGCCCACAGGGTCTAGTCCATTGGTGGGTTCATCAAACAAGAGTACATCCGGATTGCCCATGAGGGCGGCACCAATGGCCAGTCGTTGTTTCATCCCCAAACTATACGTACTGAATTTACTATTTCGCCGTTCATACAATTTCACCATTTTAAGGGCTTGTTCTATATCGGTATTATTTCCCCTACCGCTGATGGCTTGGGTGATTTTTAAGTTATCGGTGGCAGAAAGGTAGTGATAGAAATTTGGGGTTTCCAATAAGGACCCAATGCGCTTTCTGGTATCAGGCGAGCCGGGTTTTCCAAACCAAGCAAAACTACCCGTATCTGATTTTAAGATATCTAGAATGATACTCAATAAGGTTGTTTTGCCGCTGCCATTTGGACCAAGCAATCCAAACACGGCACCTTTAGGAACTTCAAAAGAAACATTTTGTAGGGCTTGGATATGGCCATATGCTTTTGATAAGCCGTTAATTGATAAAACAGGATGCATAGAAATTATTTGAGTAGTGAAGTTAATCTGAACCAATTAAACTGCTTTACCGTATAAATATTTTTTAAGGATTTCTAATATTTCAGGCCATTTGAGCGTTAAGTGTTAAGCATACCCTTGAAAACATGATCAATTACCATAAAATTCCTTATGTAAACATTGCTCCCGAGCAGTTTCAGGAAGAATTGGACAAGCATGGCCTGTTTTATGCAAACGTGGCTATCTGGTCTTTACTCTTTTCCCTGCCGCTATTTTGGGTGCTAGACCTATTGTTTGCTAGGCCACAATGGGTGAATTATATGTTTTTAAGGGCAGTATGTTTTGTGGTTTCCTATGTGATATTTTGGTTTGGGAACAAAAAGAAGAAGCGGTTTCATTATATGATATCGCTGAATTTGATTGTTGCCGTGAATATTGGATTGGCTGCATTTTCCTGTGGGATACTTCCCCTTGCAGCTGCCATGCCTTATTATATGTTGATGTCTGTAATGGTATTGCTGTTGAATACCGTGATTTTATGGAAGCCCATTTATAGTGTCATGCACGTGGCCTTCAGTTATGTGATTATCATCATTTTGTATTCAATTGTGGGCAGGGATGATGGGTATGCCGGGCTGGTTAAAAATGGTGGGGGTGTGTATTTTCTGATGTCATCCATTTCTATTTTGATATCTTATAATAGGTACCTAATTGTAAAAAGAGAAATTCAAAAAAACCTGATCATAGAAGAATCTAATAAGCGATTGTTGGAGCAGAATGAAATGATCAATGACCAACACCAAGTCATTGAAGAAGTGAACAGGCGTTTGAAGCAACTGAGCGACTATCGCCAGAATACTTTGAACATCATGATTCACGATTTAAAAAACTTTATTGGTTCTAACCAAATCTCTATCGACCTCATCAATCGTAATTCAAGCAACCTAACGATGGACCAGAAAGAAATTCTGAGTTATATCACCATGGGTAATGAGAAGCTGCATTACCTCTCACAAAAACTCTCTGATTCGGCTGAAGCAGATACAGGAAAAGTTACCTTCAAAATGGAAGTGTTTGACCTGATTCCTGAGTTGGAACAGTCTGCCATAAGTTTGGTGGATGCTGCTAGCATGAAACAAATCAGTTTGCAGATTAACCTTTCACCAAATCCGATGATGGTGAACTTGGATAAAATTTTTATCAGACACGTATTCTTTAAACTATTATCCAATATCATACGTTTTGTAGACAAGACCTCTGTGGTAAGTATTCATACATCGGAAACGGACGATTATTGTGTCATTGAATATATGAACAAAGGAAAACCGATTGGAATTACTAAACTCACAGAATATTTCAATAAATTACAAACACCCAACAACTACGATGCAGCTACCAGTGCATCGGGTCTGGGTTTTGCGGTTTCAAAGAAAATGATAGATGACATGGGTGGTGAATTAAGTTATAATAGCAACGACACTTATGGCAACTATTTCAAAATAAAATTCAAACTGGCTTAGTCTAAAATACACTGTTATGAAGCAAAGAATCCTACTATCAACCCTTCTTCTACTTGCTAGCTCTTGCATATTTTCGCAGGTAGTGACGCGTACTTTTGAGGATATGGGTTATCGAGATCAGTCGATCTACGGTATCACTGGATCCATCACCTACTTTGTGAAAGTGAAGCCAGATGATGACATGGAGAATAGTAAGTTGATACTTTATATCCGCCCATCGCAGGTATTGAATCCCAATACTTCTACCATCACCATTAGTTTAAAAGACGCGCCAATCTATACCCAAAGAATTGTTGGACAGTCGATGGACTCCCTCATTACTATCATCCTTCCGATGAGCAAAAAATTTGTTCAGCCAGATGGACGGTTTGTGAAGTTGAAGATTGTAGTGAAGATGAGTATCGACGATCAGATTTGTAAAGACATAGATAATCCGGCAGTGTGGATTAACGTAAGAAATACTTCTTATTTCAGTTCAAACAAACAGTCCTTCCTTTCTTATCAGCGAGGTTTAAAAGAAACCATCCAAGAATTTACATCCATTGCCACAGGAAGTAATGCAGATTTGGACGATGTATTGGCAGGGGGTATTTTATATTCTTTGGTGAAGCAAAATAATAAAGAACTAAAAGTGGGTACTAGCATTTATAGTGCAAACGATTCTTTAAATAATACCCTTGCTGTAGGGTTGGTCAATCGTTTACCCATGGTAATTCAACGCCAATTGCCCGCCTTATCTAAGGGACAGGGATTGATCATTGCGCTTGGGCCAGAAGGCAACCAAACCCTTGTGGTTACAGGTGCTGACGCAGAAGGCTATAAAAAGGCGATTAATGTGTTGAGTAATTATAGTATCCTGAATAGTACCTTCTCACAGAAATTAATTGTGGACAATACCACCATCAAACCAACCGATTTAACCGTGTTGCCCCAAGTATTAACGCTTGAGCAATTGGGGGTTCCATCGTCTTTGATGGAAGGTGTATTGGCATTGAATACGAACTATCCATTTAACCTGATTGATTACAATGCCATTCCAAAAAAATTAACCCTTCACTTAGAAGCATTGTTCTCACACTTGCGCGAAAATGACCGTGGATTTTTGAACGTGTACCTGAATGATAACTTGGTATTTACTACATCATTGGCAGATCTAAATAATTTCAACAATGATATTGACCTGCCTCCCTATCTGTTAACGAAATTGAATTCATTGGTAATTGAAATGCGGTTCCATCCAAGCAATAGTGTGTGTAAAGACGGATTCGCCAGTTTTTTTGGATTTATCAATAGTAGAACGTCTACCATTACTTTCTCTGGTGAACAGAGTACCGAGTTCTATAACTTCTTTAACTATCCTGGAGAGTTTAGAAAGCGTCCATTAAAAATAATGGTGTCACCCGGCTTGAACCAGCATACTACTGCTGCTGTGGGTGAATTGATTTATCAAATTAATGCAGCATCCCTATTGAATGCGGCGATGATTTTGCCTGTATTGGTTCAGTCTGATAAGTCAACCATGAATGATATGAAGGGGTATAACGTGATTGCATTATTGCATCGCATAGATCCTTTTATCAAAAACTTTACCAATATGCCCATACAGTTTAACCGAGATTTCCAGCTTTACAAAGACCTGGACGGTGAAACTTCCTATTCCTTTAATGACTTTTCCAATAGTGGGATTGCGCAGATTTTCCGACAGGCAAATAGTACCTTCTTATTGGTTAGTTCGCTAGGAGATAGTACCCAGAAAGACGCTTTTCAAAGTGTAATCAAAAGCTTTGGTGGACAGGCTTCGGCCATTCAGAGTAATGTGTGTATTACTACGGCGGATGGTAAGAGTAGCTTCTTTTTCAAATTGAGAGAAGACGAAAAACTGGTTTCTTATAAGGGCGATAAAAATTTGGTTTTAGATTTATGGGAGAAGTATAAATATTTTGTGCTAATCTTTTTGATGTTGCTGATTATTTGGAGTTTCTTCTTTGTTAGAAATCGAGTGAAGAAGTCGCAGGAAATTGTTTAAACCCATTCACTATGCCCATATCAGCACTTGATAACATGGTTTCTGTTGGTTTGTTTGAAAAGAACAAGCTGCTGGAAATTGAAGTGATTGCCAATGATTTTGGATACTGTTTTATCAAGACGGCACTAAACTTTGGATTTTTAACGCGCAAGAAATATATATCTTTTCTTGAACAGGAGGGTTACCAACTTGTGGCCGTTCGCGAAGAGGAGATGGATGAAACCTTTATTGGGCAATGTGATTTATTGGAATTGAATTCTTTGCTTTATGCGCCCTTGCGCATGTTGGATGATGGTCATTTGTTGGTAGCGGCAGCAGACCCGCAGGATGAAAAATTGAAGACCCTTTTGACGGTCCGATTTCAAGTGCCTATAAAATTTGTGGCAGCTTCTGATTTGGATATAACTTGGTTAGTACATATCAAAAGGGGCGAATATTATGTGAAGGAAGCAGTGTTT
>JANOYH010000304.1:0-5828 GCA_031428775.1 Bacteroidota bacterium | reverse complement strand
GCACCCTCATTACCGTATTTTTTTTCTGGGGTTTTGTAGCCGCCAGTAATGACATTTTAATTCCTGTATTTAAAAAGGCTTTCACCTTAACGCAATTACAAAGCCAGTTAGTAGCCGTTGCATTTTATGTTGCATATACTGTAGGATCATTGATCTATGTGGGCGTTTCCTCTGTCATTGGGGGCGATTTGCTCAACAAAATTGGCTATAAAAATGGGATTGCACTAGGTCTAGGAATTTCAGCTGTAGGAACTTTATTGTTTTATCCAGCTGCAAACGATGGTGGTTCTTTCAACTTAATGATTACTGCCTTATTCATTGTTGCCTTGGGTTTTAGTTTGCAACAAATTGCGGCGAATCCTTTGGCAGTGGTAATTGGAGATCCCAAAACAGGTTCACAACGTTTGAATATGGCGGGGGGAATCAATAATTTCGGAACTACTATTGGACCACTTTTAGTAAGCTATGCCATTTTTGGAAGTGTAAGTGCAGGCGGTACAGAGGCAAGTATTGACAGTGTTAAGATTCCTTATTTAATTTTAGGCGTAGCTTTTGTTTTAGTGGCAGTTTTTTTTAAATTCTCCTCTATTCCCAATAAAATTGACCTTGACCATGTTGCAGAGGAAGAATCAGCATCCACTTCAAAAGTATTACACAAAAAATCTGCTTTACAATATCCTCAACTTTGGTTGGGTATGATAGGCATTTTTGTTTATGTAGGCGTAGAAGTCTCTACTGCAAGCAATTTACCCGAATACATGCATCAGCATATTGGTATTTCAACCGATAAAATTGCACCTTATATTTCACTTTATTGGGCGAGTTTGATGATTGGCAGATGGACTGCTTCAGTAGGTGCTTTTGGCGTAAGTGCATCCAAAGCAAAAATCCTGAATTTTGTTATGCCTTATTTGGCATTTGCCGTTTTCTTGATTGTGAATACGATTGCGCAGCACGACATGACGCAGTTTTATGTGTACGGATTTGTGATTATTGCGATGATTATTGGTGATATCATGAGTAAAGGAAATCCTGCTAGAATGTTATTGATTTTTTCTGGTATGGGTATCATTGCATTAATTATTGGGATGACCACTTCTGGTATGCTAAGCGTATTTGCATTTATTAGTGTTGGTCTTTTCTGTAGTACGTTATGGCCATGTATTTTCACACTTGCTGTTGCTGGATTGGGCAAACATACCAATCAAGGTAGTAGTCTTTTAATCATGATGATCATGGGTGGTGGCGTGATTGCCGCATTACAAGGATGGGTTGCAGACGACAATATTTTGGGTATTCAATATAGTTATATTATTGGAGCACTATGTTTTGTATACCTGGCTTTTTATGCCATTCGTGTAAAGTCAATTTTGAAAGCACAAGGCATCGACTACGACGTAAAAGTAAGTGGAAGTGGACATTAATTTAATATTCAAAATAAATAGAAATGGCATTTAATAACGCCGGTATGGAGCAATTAGCCATCGGCATTGACATTGGAGGAACAGGAACAAAATTTGGTATTGTAGATAAAACTGGAAATGTGCTTTTTTCCAGTGAAATGTCTACCAAAGAACACAGCACTATTGAAAGCTTTATCAAAGCACTGCATGAAAATGTACAACCCTTGATTGATAATGTAGGCGGAATAGGTAGAATCAAAGGGATTGGAATGGGCGCACCTAATGGAAATTTTTATACAGGCACTATTGAATACGCCCCTAATTTACCATGGAAAGGAATTATTCCTTTGTCACAATTGATCAAGGAAGAATTCAAGCTACCTGTAGTACTTACCAACGATGCCAATGCAGCTGCTTTGGGCGAAATGAAATATGGTGCGGCACAAGGCATGCATGATTTTATCATGATTACACTTGGCACTGGAGTTGGTAGCGGTATTGTTGCAAATGGTAATTTGATTTATGGCCATGATGGATTTGCAGGAGAACTAGGGCATGTGATCATTATTCCAGATGGCAGGGAACATAAGGGTACTGGCAAAAAAGGCTCCTTAGAAAGTTATGCTTCTGCAACTGGCGTTAGATTGACCACCATAGAAATGCTAACAAACTCAACAGCACCAAGCCTTTTGCGCGATATCCCTACTGATGAATTGGACTCCAAAAAAGTATACGACGCAGCCATGCAAGGCGATGAATTAGCGAAAGATGTATTTGAATTTACCGGTAAAATACTGGGGTTGGCTTTGGCAAATTTTGTTATGTTCTCAAGTCCAGAAGCCATCATCCTCTTTGGTGGCCTTACAAAAGCAGGTGAGCTCATTTTAAAGCCTACACGTGAACATATGGAAGCTAACTTGATTCAGGTATTTCAAAACAAAGTGAAAATTCTAGTCAGTCATTTAAAAGAATCAGACGCAGCCATTTTGGGGGCCTCTGCTTTGGCTTGGGATATACAATAAGTTAAAAGTTAAAAGTTAAAAGTCAAAATGTAGTAGAAAGAAATACGAGTAGTTATTATGAAGAAAGCGGGTTGACTCTTTTAAGGAGAGAACCCGCTTTTTTTTACTTTTTACTTTTGACTTTTGACTTTTTAATTACGCTTCCGAGGCCTTTGTCTCTTCTTCTATTCTTGGTTGAAATTCGAAAATGATTTTTCCATTTTCTTTATCCAGGTTGGCTATCAAAACATCACCTTGTTTTACATTCAAATTCAATATTTCTTCCGCTAATGGATCTTCCAAATATTTCTGCAATGCCCTATGCAAAGGTCTTGCACCAAATTGAACGTCGTATCCTTTTTCAGCAAGAAATTCTTTTGCTGCTAGGGTAAGTTCCATGCTGAAGCCTAAGTTTTGTAATCGTTTTTTAACCCCCTTCATCAAAATGTCAATGATATTAAAGATGTCTTCTTTGGTCAATGAATTGAAAATAACCACATCGTCAATTCTATTCAGGAATTCTGGAGAAAAAGTTCTTTTCAAAGCCTTTTCTATCACTGCTTTATTATTCTCTTCTGCATTCTGAACCCTTGTGGCAGTGGCAAACCCTACCCCATCACCAAACTCTTTCAACTGGCGAACACCAATATTCGAAGTCATAATAATCAGGGTATTTTTGAAATCAATTTTGCGACCAAGTCCGTCAGTCAATTGACCATCATCCAAAACCTGTAAAAGAATATTGTAAATATCCGGATGTGCTTTTTCAATCTCATCCAAAAGGATCACACAATAGGGTTTGCGTCGAACTTTTTCTGTAAGTTGACCCCCTTCTTCATATCCTACATATCCGGGAGGTGCACCAATTAACCTACTCACTGTAAACTTTTCCATGTATTCACTCATGTCAATTCTGATCAAAGAATCTTCTGAATCAAACATGTACCTCGACAATGAACGTGCTAACTCTGTCTTACCCACGCCAGTTGGACCGAGGAAAATAAAAGTACCAATCGGTTTTTTGGGATCCTTTAAACCTACGCGATTGCGTTGAATGGCTTTCACCACTTTTTGAATGGCTTCGTCCTGACCAATGACCATATCGCGCATATCAAGACTCATCCTGCGTAGCTTTTCTGTTTCGGCTTGTACCATGCGTTTAACAGGTATGCCCGTCATCATACTCACTACTTCTGCAATATGCTCTTCCGTAATTGGATAGCGTTTGTGTTTGCTATCTTCTTCCCATATGCCTTTTGCTTTATCCAGTTCTTCGCCCAAGCGTTTTTCTGTATCTCTGAGTGCAGCTGCTTCTTCAAAGCGCTGACTTTTCACCACTTTATTTTTTTCGTTCTTAACGTCTTCAATCTTTTTCTCCAGTTCCACAATTTCTTCTGGAACATTGATATTTTTCAAGTGAACGCGCGCACCTACTTCGTCTAAAACATCTATTGCTTTATCTGGTAGTAGTCGGTCTGTCATATACCGATCACTCAACTTAACACAAGCCTCAATAGCTTCTTCGTTATACGTTACATTATGAAAGTCTTCGTATTTAGATTTGATATTTGTCAAGATCATGATGGTCTCATCCACACTTGGTGGTTCAATCAACACTTTTTGGAACCTACGATCTAGGGCACCATCTTTTTCAATATGCATCCGATACTCATCTAAGGTTGAAGCACCTATACATTGGAGTTCTCCTCTAGCAAGAGCGGGTTTGAAAATATTAGAAGCATCTAAGGAACCACTCGCGCCACCAGCACCAACAATAGTATGAATCTCATCTATAAATAGAATGACATCGCGATTTTTTTCCAGTTCATTCATAATCGCTTTCATGCGTTCTTCAAACTGTCCGCGGTATTTAGTACCTGCAACTAATGCAGCAAGGTCTAAGCTGATTACGCGTTTATCAAACAAAACCCTACTTACTTTTCTTTGCACTATGCGCAGTGCCAATCCTTCTACAATAGCCGTTTTACCCACACCCGGTTCGCCTATTAGGATGGGGTTATTCTTTTTCCTCCTGCTCAATATCTGGCTTACCCTTTCAATTTCGGCTTCTCTACCTACGATAGGATCAAGTGTTCCACTCTCCGCCAATTTGGTGATATCCCTTCCAAAATTATCTAATACAGGTGTTTTACTTTTTGCTCCAGGAGCTTGCTTACTACCCCTTTGTTGTGGATAACCACTTCCGCGTTTTTCCTCGTCGAATTCCTCTTCATTATCGTCAGAGAATTCGCTCCTTGGGCTTGGATTGGGATTAGTAGATCCCACCATACCCAATTCATTACGGAACAAATCATAATCAATATCAAACTGATTCAAAATTTGGGTGGCAATATTTTCCTTGTTCTTGAGGATGCTTAGCATGAGGTGTTCTGTTTCAACTAACGGACTCTTTAATGCCTTGGCTTCTAAAACAGTCACCCTGATCACTTTTTCTGCTTGCTTGGTTAAAGGGAGACTATTGATATTAGCAATATTCTTTCCAGTCTTATCCTTCACCGCCAGCTCAACTTCTTTACGTAGCTCATACAAGTCTACATTCAGTTGTTTAAGCACTTTTATGGCAGTATTGTCTCCATCACGGATCAATCCTAGCAAAAGATGCTCCGTACCTATGAAGTCGTTGCCCAAACGCAAAGCTTCTTCCCTACTAAAGGAAATGATTTCTTTTACTTGTGCTGAAAAATTATTATCCATAATCAAAATTGGATTTATACAATTATAACGAATATTTTTGAGGGAAGTTGCTTGTCATTTATGCACAGATTGTTAATCTAATTATTATATGGAAGTCAAAATTGATACCAAGGAGAAATTTAGCGTGGTAACACCATTATTGCCTGATTTAACTGTCAATATAGCAGCAAGTTTGGAACAAACCTGTCTAAATCAGTTAGAAACCTCCATCAAAAATGTGGTTTTACAAATGGATCAGGTTCAAAGGATTGAACTTGAAGCGGCCACCAACTTAGCGGAATTACAGCAACGGTTCTACGAAAAAAGCAGCTCTTTTGTAATCTGTGGTATATCTAAAGAAGTAGAAGCCGTTTTTGAGTCGTTAGAGTTGATGGAATTTCTCAATATTACACCATCAGAAAGTGAAGCATGGGATATCGTTCAAATGGAAGAAATAGAAAGAGAATTACTGGATAGTGATGATATGGAATTTGAAAGCCATCCAGCATAATATTCTATAGCAGTAACAAATGACCACTATTCAATGATTTTTTCTACCCTGGCCAATTTACCTGCGGCATTAACTCCTTCAATGACAATTCTAAATCTTTGTGTGATGTCATTATTGAAAAACTCAAATTTGAATGTCTTGTTTTTTTTATCTGTTAACACATAAGGATTCCAATAAAGTGTGGGGCGCAGATCAAGATTCTTTGGTTGAGAATAAGTG
>JANOYH010000303.1:0-8193 GCA_031428775.1 Bacteroidota bacterium | reverse complement strand
CCTAAACGGCTGCGAAAATAAAGCAAAGAAAGGAATTTTAAAATTCTAAATCTTAAAACCCGAAATTTGTGGACTAATTTTCCTTTATGAACAGAATTGCTGAAAGCGAATTGATCATTAATAGTCGCGGTGCCGTTTACCACCTGAACCTACGACCAGAAGAATTGGCTACTACCATTATTACCGTGGGAGACCCCGACAGAGTAGCTGCCGTTAGCAAACATTTCGACCATATTGAATGCCAATTCCAGCACCGTGAGTTCATAACCCATACCGGAACCATTGGGGAAAAGCGCATTTCTGTGGTCTCTACTGGCATTGGTACCGATAATATAGACATTGTTCTCAATGAGTTAGACGCATTGGCCAATATTGATTTTACTACCCGAACCATCAATCCTAGCCTTAAATCCCTTACAATTATACGCGTGGGGACTTCTGGATCCTTGCAATCTGACATACCCGTGGATAGTTTTGTGGCTAGTACCCATGGTCTTGGCATTGACAACCTACTCAATTTTTATCGACACGATAATAATGAAGAAGACCGCTATATCCTCAGAGAATTTATCAAACACACGCAATTAGACAGCAAAACTGCTAGTCCCTATATTGCATCAGCCGGTACTTCGGTATTAAAGCATTTTGTGGACGGCTTCCATCAAGGTATCACTATTACATCACCCGGCTTTTACGGTCCGCAAGGTCGCGTTTTAAGATTGGGATTAAGCAACCCTGACCTCATTGATCAGTTTACCGGTTTTAGATATGGCAACCACCGCATCAGCAATTTTGAGATGGAAACTAGTGCCATCTATGGATTGGGTAGATTATTGGGGCATCATTGTTTAAGTTTAAACGCAATTGTTGCCAATCGCGTTAAAAAAGAATTCAGTAAAGACGGTGGTGCAGCAGTAGAGAAACTTATCATTAAAACCTTAGAGACCATTGTCACTATTTAAACAGCCATTTTAAAAAAAAGTATTCTTCATCATTTCCATTTATAATCTGCAAGTATGACGCTAACCTTTTTTAAATACCAAGGCACAGGAAACGACTTTGTGATAATGGACAATCGCGAAGGAAATATTCATTTGTTAGAAGAATCCGTAAAAGCAATCTGCGATAGAAGATTTGGGATAGGCGCAGACGGACTCATGCTATTGAATACAAAGACTGGCTATGATTTTGAAATGAAATATTACAATGCTGATGGGAAAGAAGGCAGTATGTGTGGCAATGGTGGTAGGTGTTTAACGCAGTTTGCCTATGATCTGGGCATTCATAAAGACAGCTACCATTTTATTGCATCTGATGGCGAACACATAGCGGAAATGGGCAATAACGGCTGGGTTCATTTAAAAATGATTGACGTTGATGAAGTCACCGACATTCACGGTGATAGTATCCTAAATACAGGCTCACCCCATCTAGTTAAATTAGTGGAAAATTTAGAAGATCTAAATGTGTTTGAAGAAGGCAGTAGTATTAGGTATAGCAAACCTTTTGAAGAAAAAGGAATCAATGTCAATTTTGTAGAAAATGAAGGAAAATATATTCGTGTTAGAACCTATGAGCGAGGAGTAGAGGATGAGACCTACAGCTGTGGCACTGGCGTAACTGCTTCTGCACTCATATTTGCACACAACTCCCATGGATTTAATCGTGTTCAAATACAAACTAAAGGAGGAAACCTTGCTGTTGAATTTGAAAAAATAGACGACAATAGTTTCAAAAATATTTGGCTTTGTGGCCCAGCTACCTTTGTTTTTAAGGGAACCATTGACTTAACACCAGATTAATTTTCAAATGAATTTGAATCCTTAATTTCGCCCATACTTTTTCACTTCGATAAAGCTTATTCAAGAAGCCCATGATTCAATATTTTAAAAATATAGATGGAAGAACAGTGGAAATTGACCGACCAGATATGGGCGTTTGGGTAAATCTGGTACCCCCTTTTAAAGACGAAGAGTTTGTAGAATTAAGCGAAGACTTTGAAATCCCCATTGAATTCCTAAGAGACTCACTGGATATTGATGAAAGACCAAGGTATGAATTGGAAGACAACGTGAAATTTTTAGTCATAAAAACTCCCACTGAAAACAACTCCTTTAATGACAGTGATGCATTTTATATAACCATCCCTATTTGTATCATCCTTACACACAATCAAATTATTACGGTTAATTCTTTTGATAATGGTGCGATCAAAAAATTCCTGAATAGTTTTCAGAAAAGCCACCCCGACAAACGGAACATGATGGTCCTTAAAATATTTGAGAAAGTGGTGCAAAATTTTATGGAATTCCTCAAAGAAATTAACCACCGACGCAATCAATATGAAACAAGTCTTTATGAAAGCAATAGCAATGAGGACTTACTTAATCTAATGCGTATTCAAAAAAGCTTGGTGTATTTTATTACGGCATTACGTACCAATGAGATATTGATGATGAAATTAGAAAGGACCAATTTCCTCGCACTTAATGAAGACGAACGAGAGTTCTTGAGTGACTTAATTGTAGATACCAGTCAAGCATTAGAGATGGCGAATATTTATACCAATATATTGACCAGTACACTCGATGCATTTGCTAGCATAATCAGTAATAATTTGAACAGCGTAATGAAACGACTTACCTCAATTACTATTATCTTGTCATTTCCAGCATTAGTGGCAGGGATATATGGTATGAACGTTTCCCTACCCTATGCACAATCGCCACATGCATTCTATATTCCAATTGTTCTTTCTTTATTGGTTTCTGGAATTATCAGTTGGTATTTCATGAAGAAAAAATGGTTTTAAAATGGCACTATTCAATATAAGAGTTTACGGCATTTTATACGATAAAGAACAAAGGCTTCTTGTGAGTGACGAATTCATTAGAGGCAATTATTATACCAAATTACCCGGTGGCGGATTGGAAATTGGGGAAGGAACACGCGAATGTTTAAAGCGTGAATTCATGGAAGAAACGGGTCTTGATGTAACCATCGGGGATCATATTTATACGACCGACTTTTTCCAAATTTCGGCATTCAATAATATAGACCAGATCATCTCCATATATTACCATGTCATTCCCAATCAATCCATTCAGCTGCCCACAAAAACAAAGCCATTTGATTTTGAACCACAACAAATAGCCGACCCAACGAAAGAAGCTGAAGTGTTTAGGTGGATTGAATGGCATCAATTATCAACGAATGATATGTCGCTTCCTATTGACAAAATAGTCATTGACATCATTAAGAAAGAAGAAAGATGCAACGGTAAAAAATTCAAATCATTATAAGGCAAAATGAATTCCATATTGTAAGACTCCTTAAAAATAAGTACCACTACCCCACAGTTGGAATCTCTGAATAACTGGGTTCCTCTTTTCCCATAGCAGCACTTTTCATTCTTTGAGCAGTTTCAGATCCCAGGTATTTATCTATCCATCCTTCCATTAAATAAATGACTGGTGTTAGAATAATGGCCATTGAAAATTTGTACGCATAGTTTACTAGACATATGGCTAAAACTAATTGCCAACTCCATCCATTGCCTATTTTGAATGCAATGAATAACACTACAAAACTATCTATCAACTGCGACACTATGGTTGACCCCGTTGCCCTAAGCCATATCCACTTTTCGCCAGTAAATTTTTTGATTTTATGAAATACCGTTACGTCCACAATCTGACTAACTAGAAATGCGGTCAGACTCCCTAAAATAATCCACATGCCTTGCCCAAAAATTCCTCCAAATGCTATTTGCATATTTTCAATACCCAGTTCCTTTTTTGACCCTAACCAAAAATCTGCTGGAGGAATTTCCATGGCCAAATAAAACATTACAAAAGCGTAAGAAATTAAAGCAATAGCGGTATAGCTAATTCTTCTTACCGCTTTGGGACCATAATATTCATTCACAATATCAGTAATGATAAATTCAAGCGGCCATAACAAAACCCCACAGGTAAGGTTGAATGCCAATCCGGTTTGCCCAAATAAAGTAAAATTGCTGGGCTGAAAACCAAAGAGTTTTTCCAACGAAAATATTTTGCCGCCAATACATTCTGCAATCAAGGCATTGGCAACAAAAAACGCAGCAATACTGATAAACAGCTTGGTGGGTTTGCTTTTTAATATGTCCTGTATCATGATGGAAAAATAAAATGTATAAAAAATTGAACTATTAAAAACAACAAATTAGCAAAGACCAACCATCTAGGCAATAAACTCGCGCGCTTATATACTAACAAACCCAATAGCCAGATGTTCACTAAAAAATTTAGAAATGGTGCAATGAACCATCCCAATATGATGACCAATCCTTTCAGATCCTGACTAGGAATAAAGTCATGCGTTCGCTGCATAACGAGGCATACTACAAAGAGGCAATTACAGATGAAAGCCAGTCGAGATAGAAATAAAAGCCCCTTCATAAAAAAATTTCGTTCAAAATAGCATTAATTTGCCAATCTCATAAAATAGATATATGAAGAAATTCGATTGGATGTCCCTTTTACCCCATGTAATTGCGGTAGTAGTTTTTGTTTTAGTGTCTGTTGTTTATTGCAAACCAGCCTTGGAAGGAAAGGTATTGAGTCAGCACGACGTAAGCCAGTGGAAAGGCATGGCACAAGATTTAATGCAGTTTAAAGAAAAAACAGGTCACTACCCTTTATGGAACAATAACCTTTTTGGAGGTATGCCCGCCTATCAAATAGCTATGGAAGCAAGCAACCCAGTTTCTGTAATCTATTTGCATAAAGTGTTCATGCTTTTTCTTCCTAAACCCATAGGCTATTTCTTTTTACTCTGTATTGGCTTTTATTTTTTAAGTCAAGTGGTGGGAAGTAATTATTGGCTGGGCATCATGGGTGGTCTTGCCTATGCTTATGCTACTTATAGTCCTGTTATCGTTGCTGTTGGGCACGATACAAAAATGCAAGCCATGGGATATTTGCCTGCACTATTAGCTGCACTTTGGTTGATCTATCAAAAAAAATACGCATGGGGATTGGCACTCACGGCCATTTTTAGCGCACTCATGGTGGGGATGAATCATTTACAGGTTACTTATTATTTTCTTATTCTGGCATTAGTTATGACCATTGGATTTGCCATACAGTGGGTTAAATCAAAAGAATTTAAACACCTTGCAATAGCACTATCGTTGGCATTGTTGGGTGGCCTGCTTGGAGCAGGCTCTAATTTAGTTACACTTGCCACAACTAGTGAATATTCAAAAGCAACGATGCGTGGTGGCAGTAGCTTAGATACCACTGCTATTAAAACAAATTCGGCTAAAAAAACAACTGGCCTAAGTACCCAATACGCATTTTATTATGGCAGTTACGGTATTGCAGAAACCATGAGTTTTCTAATTCCAGGAATATACGGGGGAAGTTCTAGTGGTGAACTAACTACTAGTTCAACTATAGCAAAATTGGCTATTGACAGAGGAATACCAGAAGATCAGGCAGCTCAATTCGCGGCTTCTATGAGTACTTATTGGGGACCTCAACCTATGACATCGGGGCCTGTTTATTTAGGTGCCGTCATTTGTTTCCTATTTATCTACGGAATGGTCTATTTAAAAACCTGGCACCGTTGGTGGATCTTTGCTGTCTGCCTGATTGCAGTGATGCTAAGTTGGGGAAGCAATTTTGCCATATTCAATAATTTCATCTTTAATAACCTTCCACTTTATAACAAATTCAGGGCGCCTAGTATTATCTTAATCCTGCCCCAATTATTATTTCCGTTATTGGGAATAATGGCACTTAACCAAGTTTTGTTTGTTGAAAAAAATAAAAAGTTTGCTATTGAAAAATTAAAAACTGCCCTATTTATAACGGGCGGATTCTTTGCATTGGCAATAGTAATGACTTTCAGTTTCACTTATAAAGGTGCCAATGACGAAGGTTTACAAAACTACTTCAGTCAAATATTTCAAGGCAATAAAGAGGATGTGAACACTTTTTATTATGCCCTTTTAACGGATAGGAAAAATTTATTTGTCAACGATCTAATTAGAAGTCTAACGCTTGTATGCGGTGCCGGTATTTTATTATTATTATACCTAAATAATAAAATCAGTATCAAATATGTATTGATTGGTATCATTCTTATGAGTGCTGTTGATGTATTAACCGTTGGTAGACGGTACCTGAATGAAACTAATTTTCAGGATGCAGATACTTATAACGACGCCAATTTTAAACCAAGTGCCGTTGATTTGGAAATCTTGAAAGACAGTTCCAAACCAAGGGTTTACAATACCACTGTAAGTTCATTCAATGACGCAACAACCGCTTACCACCATCGTGATATTGGTGGTTATAGTCCTGTGAAACTAAGCATCGTAGAAGACTTGTTAAATTTCCAATTGCGCAAACAAGACATCAACAAACAGGTATTAGATATGCTGAATATGCGCTATGTCATTTTTCAAAATCCTCAAACTGGCCAGCCCTCAATTCAAACCAATCCAGAAGCACTAGGTAATGTATGGTTTGTAAAGCATATTCAGTTTGCAAAGGATCCCCTTGGAGTGATGCATGCCATGGACCATTTTAATCCTAAAGACACCGCAATTCTTGAAGAGATCAGCAAAAAAGATTTGGCCTTTGAACCCATGGCTGATTCAAGTGCTAACATTCATTTGGTTAAAAATGAAAACGACTTTATTGAATATGCTTCCTCTTCAAAGACCAACCAATTTGCCGTATTCAGCGAAATCTATTATAACAAAGGATGGAAGGCTTATATTGATGGCAAAGAAGGACCCATCTTGCAAACAAATTATGTATTGAGGGGTTTGGCCATACCAGCAGGGGTTCATAAAATAACTTTTGAATTCAGGCCCAATAGTTATTACAATAGCAATAAGGCAGCTATTGGATCTACTGTATTCATTTGGCTATTGGTTATTGCTGCTATTGCAATGGCTTTTAAGAAACCTTCTGAAAAAGCATCAGCCTAATGAAACAGCCGTCCATCCTTGTACTGATTTCCTATCGGGTTTTCCCTGCATTGATGGGCGGGCAAAAATGTATCGCCTCTTTTTATCAAGAACTGCACCAGCATTGCAAGGTAAAATTGATTGTGTCTAAGGACAATGATTTAAAAGCTACGAACGGACTTGACATTGAAGATTTTTTATACAACCACTGGAATGGGTTTGCCAATATTCAGTATTTATTTAGACTACTAAAAATCATTAAAACAAACCAGTGCCAATACCTGATTATTGAACACAGTTATTTTGGTTGGTTGGGATATTTGATACGACTACTGAACAAAACACCTTTTATCATTCGCGTGCACAATATTGAGGCACATCGGTTTCGTGACCTCAATAGAAACGGGTGGAAGCTCTATTATTATTATGAAAAATGGATCTGTAAAAGAGCAGACAAACTCTGGTTCACTTCTCCAAATGACATGGTTTGGATGCAAGAAAACTGGAAGATCTCCAATGAAAAATGCATGGCACTTCCATATGGCATAGATATTACCAGCGCAACTACATATATTGAAAAGCAAGCTTGTCGTTCAATATTATTGGAAAAGTTTACACTGAACAGTTATAGCAAACTATTTCTATTTAATGGCACTTTAGACTATCTGCCTAATACAGACGCCATAAGAATTATTATTACGGAATTGTTACCCCGTCTATCCAAACAAACCAAGGGATTTCGCATATTTGTTTGCGGAAACCGTATCACAGAACAATGGGAAAAGGAATTACAAAAACATCCTGAAATTATTTATACCGGTTTTGTAAAAGACATTTCAACCTATTTTAAAGGAACAGATTGTTTTATTAATCCCGTTACCTTGGGAAGTGGATTAAAAACAAAACTAGTGGAAGCACTTTCCTATAATCAAGATATAATATCTGTTGTTTCTGGGGCAAAAGGAATTGAAGAAACCTATTCCGGAAAGAAAATTAAGTTGGTGGCAGATTACGATTGGGATGCCTTTGTACATGAAATGATGTCGAATAATTTACCTTCAAAAAATGATACCCCTGAAATTTTTTACACTGATTTTAATTGGAAACATATTGTAGAAAAAGCACTATTATCGATACAATCATGAATGTTGAATCCCTTACTATATCCGTTGTCATTTGCACTTACAACAGGGCCGTATATATTAAGGATGCCATGGAGAGTTTGT
>JANOYH010000302.1:0-15847 GCA_031428775.1 Bacteroidota bacterium | reverse complement strand
GGGCGTTACTGTTGATTTGAAAGAGCTTAAGCTGAAACCGGGTTCCTTAGATTTTTCAAAAATGAGTATACCCATTGAAATGTTTGTTTTAAGAGGAGCTCAAGTAGCAGTTCGTTTGGATAAAAAAAATCAACAGCTTGCAAAATCAACAACTACAAAAAAGGTTATTGCAGCTCCTCCATGGAAGTTATCGGTGGCCAAAGCTGTATTTGACAGTAATCATTTTAGTTTCCATGACTACAATGAAAAATCCTTTAAAAAGGGAATAGATTATCATCACATAGTATTGCAAAATTTTGGGGTTCAGCTAGATAGCTTATTGTTATCACCTAATATTTATAGTGGAAAAATCAGCAAACTACATTTTTCTGAAAAGAGTGGTTTGAATGTCAAAGAAATCAGTACTATTTTTTCGTATACTGACAAAGAAGCGAAACTGGAAAAATTACTCCTACAAACGGATCGTTCTATTATTCAAGATAAAGTGATAGTTGGTTATCCCTCAATCAGCAGTATTGCAAAAAAACCGGGCGACATTTCGTTAGAAGTTGAACTTAAAAATAGTAGTTTGGCTGTTAGCGAATTACTTTTATTGGCACCCATGCTGGATTCTATTTTTGCCAAACATCGTACTTCTATCATAAAAGTGAATGGATCTATGAAAGGGTTTGTAAAAAACCTAACTATCCCAAATTTTGAAATGAGTGGATTGGGAAAAAGTTCCATTTCAATAAAAGGGAACATTAAAGGATTGCCCAAATTAGAACAAACCTTTGCAAATATTAGCCTCAAATACCTTAATACCACTCGGGCCGACATTGAAAGCTTTACCCCTGTGCATACCATACTGGACAATATCAAGATTCCTGAAAATATACGGGTAACGGGCATGTTTAATGGTTCCATCAAAGATTTCAAAACAAATCTGGTATTGAATTCCAGTGATGGAAGCGCTCGATTGATTGCTAGTTTGAACAACAAGGGGGAATTCTACGATGCTTCCATTCAAGTGGACACGTTAAATTTGGGATCCATCTTAAAACAAGATAGCCTATTAGGAAAAGTAAGTTTAACAGCAACGGCAAAAGGAAGTGGCTTTGATTATAAAACCATGAAAACAAATTTGACGGCAAAAGTTGAAAAGGTAAATATTAAAGGATATCAATATAAAAATGTATTGGCCGATATTAAATTAAACAATGGTAATGCCAAAATAGAAGCATCTATAAAAGATACCAACATCAACATTCAATTGGATGGAACTGCCAGTTTAAAAAATAAATATCCGGCGGTAAAAATGAATATGTTAATTGATACAATCAACTTTCATGCGTTGCATTTGATGCAGGATAGTTTGTCGTTTAATGGGAATCTAATGGCCGATTTTTCAAATACGAATCCTGATTCTTTAGATGGGAGTTTGTTCATGACTGCGATTAACTTTTCATTGGGCAACAAATCCTATATAACTGATACGATTTCATTAATTGCATCACATACTGATTCCAATCAATCGATTAAGGTGCATTCTGAGCTGGCTAAAATAAATATGCATGGGAAATATCGATTAACGGAATTAGCTACAGCAGTACAACATCATATCAAAAAGTATTACCAATTAAAAGGTTTCAAAGACACTTTATTTACGCCCCAACAATGGGAGGCAGATATGGTCTTTGGTGTATCTCCCTTGCTTTTGAAAGTAGTACCAGATTTAATAGGTACCGAACCCATTTCTTCTAAAATTACTTTTGATTCTGAGAAAGAGGCATTGGAATTTTCTTTGAATGCCCCCTTACTAAAATATGCTGGGCAATCATTTAAACATATAAATGCTCATGCGCTAACGGACAAAGAAGCAATTAAATATCAGGTTAGTCTTGAGCGATTAGGGACTAAAAAAGAGGTTTTGAATCGGATAAATTTAGAAGGTAATGTGTCAAAGAATAGCATTTTCGGGAATTTAACTATTAAGAATAAATCGTTTGAAAAAATCTATCAAATGGCTGCTACAGGAGCTCAAACTGGAAGTGGATTCAAGTTTCAGCTTCAGCCAGATAGTTTATTGCTCAACCAACAAACATGGAAAGTAAATCCAGACAATTTTATTCGGTTTGATTCTTCAGGGGTCTTTGCCAATCATTTTGATATTACCAACAAAGACCAATCATTGAGCATCAATAGTTTGGGAACAAGTAACCATGATCCATTATCCATGGTATTTAAACAATTCAATATTAAGACCCTAACAAATATTGTGAAAAGTGATTCCATAAACATAGAAGGGGTCATTAACGGAGAAGCAGTTATAAAGAATGTAACCTCAAAACCTGTCTTTACTTCTAATATAGTTGTTACTGGGTTAGCTTATCAGCAAACTGGTTTAGGCACCCTAGAATTAAAAGTAGATAATCAGCTAGAAGATAGATATACAGCAAATATTACGTTGAAAGGAATTGGTACACAATTGTCACTAAATGGGTTCTATCGTTCAAGCGAAAGTTTGGTTGATTTAAAACTGTTAGTTGATAGTTTAAACTTAGCAACTATTAAACCATTTTCTTTAAATCAAATTAAAGAAGCGGGTGGAAATATGACTGCTGATGTGCGTATAGTGGGAACGATGGATAAGCCCAAGATAAATGGATTTATGAGTTTTAATAAGGCATTCATTACTTCTACTATGTTAGGTCAGAAATTTTCAATGGCCGATGAGCGGATTGATATATCAGATAATAATATTCAGTTCAAGCAATTTACACTGACCGATAGTATTGGCAATAAAGCCATACTAGATGGAAGTATAGCAACCAACAATTTTCAAAATCTTGGATTTAACTTAAAACTGATTGCAGAGAATTTTAATTTGATCAGTTCTACTAAGGCGGATAATAAATTGTTTTATGGAAAGTTAAATTTGGACGCTGACATTAATATAACTGGAAGTGTTTCAGAGCCCGTAGTTGTTGCAAAATTGAAGGCCAATAAAAACTCCAATTTGACTGTGGTTTTACCAAGTAGTGATCCTGAATTGCAGAAAAGAGAGGGGGTGGTTAATTTTATAGATAAACGACTTGTTAGTGAAATTGCGCAACAAATAAATCTCAAAGACAGTTTGGTAAAGCAGACAACCCTTAAAGGA
The DNA here is from genome assembly GCA_031428775.1 of Bacteroidota bacterium. GTDB lineage: Bacteria > Bacteroidota > Bacteroidia > Chitinophagales > Chitinophagaceae > Sediminibacterium. Next base: position 12,705 of record JANOYH010000302.1, on the reverse strand, counting down.
ATTAATTTTAGTTCTGTCATAGAAACAGATACAGGTGCTGTTTTCACTATGGTGATTGATAGTAGAACAGGCGATGCGCTTACCATACAAGGTAAATCTAGTTTATCCGGAGGATTAGATGAAAGTGGTAAACTTAGTCTTACTGGTATGTATGAAGTGGAACGAGGATCTTATTTAGTTTCCTTTAATTTTTTAAAAAGGAAGTTTGAATTAGTCAAAGGAAGTACTATGAATTGGACGGGTGATCCACTTTCTGCTTCATTAAATATAACTGCATTGTATGAAACCAAAGCATCTACTATAGATTTGGTGGCAGCGGAATTGGGTGGACTGACCACAGATGAACTCAATAAATACAAACAACGCATACCAGTGCAAGTGTTTTTGAAAATGCGTGGAGAATTGTTAAAACCACAAATTAGTTTTGACATTATCATTCCAGAACCGGAAGCTTCAAAATGGCAGGTGGTTGATGATAAACTCAAGCAAATTAGAACAGATGAGTCGCAAATGAATAAGCAGGTATTTGCCATTTTATTTTTGGGAAGATTTGTGGGTGAGGATATTACTCAAAATTCAACTGGAAGTACAACCACAGAAACCATGGTAAGGCAAAGTGTGGGAAGTATCTTATCAGATCAATTAACAAAAGCTGCAAATGGAATTATCAAAGGGGTTGATTTAAGTATTGGATTTGAATCTCAAGACGACTATTCAACTGGCGCACAACAAACAAGAACGGACATGAAAGTAGGACTTTCTAAGTCGCTCAATAACGATAGAATAAAAGTAAATGTAGGTACCAATGTAGCTTTAGAAGGGGTTTCAACAAGCCAGAATTCTTCAAAAATTTCAGGGGATGTATCTGTAGACTATTTGATAACCAAAGACGGTAGATATATGCTTCGTACCTACAGTAAGAATAATTATGAAGGAGTTATTGAAGGTGATATTATTGAGTCAGGTATCACGTTTATTTTCACAGTTGAATATGAAAAAATTGGGGATATTTTCCGTAAAAAAAGCAAATTGATTCCTGAAAACAAAAGCAAAAAAAAGTAGTTGTAAAAAGTAATGAGCAAAAATAGCATCATATTCATCATTTTATTAATCGGATCTGCATGCAGTACTACTAAAAATGTGCCTAAAAATGACACTTTGTTTATAGGTCATACTATTATTGTACAGCCTGTTTCAGACAGTATGCGTGTAAAAATTAAAGAGGTAAAAAATGAATTATCGTCTACAATTAAAAACAAACCCAATAGCAAGATATTAGGCATTCCCTATAAATTGCTGGTTTTTAATATGATTGATTCGCCCAAAGGCAAGGGCCTGGGTAATTGGTTAAAATACAAAGTAGGTGAGCCACCTGTTCTTGGAAGCAATGTAGACCTAGATCGAAATAAAGAAATAATGGAGAACTGGCTTGAAAATAGTGGGTATTTCAAATCTGAAGTAGAAATAGATACAACAATCAAAGATAGTAAACTGAAAGTTGTGTATACAGCCAAATTGATGCCAGTGTATAAGATAAGGAATGTGCAATTTCAAATGGATACAAGTGTTGTTTTTGGAAAAGAGGTGCAGGCGGTATCAAAATTGTCTTTGTTAAAATCGGGCGACAATTATAACCTTAATGTGATTAAATCTGAAAGGGTAAGAATTGACCTTGCATTAAAAGAACGTGGACTCTATTTTTTCAATCCGGAATTTCTAATTATGGATGTGGATTCAGCAATTGGCAATCATCAAGTTGATATCTATTGTAGGTTAAAAAAAGAGACACCACTCAAAGCTATTCGGCCTTATCGTATTAATGAAATCATTGTTTTTGCAAATTACAATACCGATACAGATACGAGTATTCAATTAGTAAAACAAGGCATTAATCTTTATCAAGGATATCAAATTTATGATCCATTCAAAAAGTTGAAGCCAGCAGTTTTTGGAAGAGTATTTGGATTTAAACCTGGAGATATTTATAGTAGAGAAATGCATAATCAGTCGCTCAGTAGACTGGTGAATCTAAATGTTTATAAGTTTGTAAAAGCACGTTTTCAGGAAACGGATACTACAAAAGTACCGTCATTAAATGCATTTTATTATCTGACGCCAGCAATTGATAAGTCGCTCCGTTTTGAAGTTTCCGCACTCACAAAATCAAATAATTCTGCGGGTACGGAATTGTCTTTAACATGGAGGCACAGGAATTTTTTAAAGGGTGCAGAACAGTTTTCTGTAAAAATTTATGGTGGTTTTGAAAGGCAGGTTTATTCACAACAACCAACCGTAAAGACAAATCAGTTTGGGTTAGAATTAAACTTAATCACACCAAAATTAATCAGTCCAATTAATTTTAAGAGAAAGAGTTCGTTTATGCCACAAACAAAATCGAGTTTAGGGTATGAATATTTTGAACGCAATACGCAGTACACGCTTAATTCGGCAAAAATTAGTTTTGGATATATTTGGAAGCACGACTTAAAACAAGAGAACCGTTTAGAGTTGATGACCATTAATCTTGTGCAGCCAACCTATATATCTCCGGAATACCAATTGTTGTTAGATACCAATATAACGCTAGCTAGGAGTATCGAAAAGCAATTGATAATTGGACCAAGTTATCATTACAATTATAATTCTCAAATTCAACCAAATAATCGGGTCAATAATTATTTTGTAAATGGGAATATTGAGTTGTCTGGAAATTTGTTAGGATTAGTATCGGGTGCAAACGTTACAAAAGGTCAGCAAAAGCATCTATTAGGCATTCCTTTTTCTCAATATGTAAGGACTGAATTAGAATTAAGACATTATTTGAAATTGGGGAAGAAGCAGACACTAGCATCAAGGATTATAGGTGGACTAGGCTATGCCTATGGCAACAATACGGTAATGCCGTTTGTAAAAGCGTTTTTTGCTGGGGGCTCAAATGACCTTAGGGCATTTAGAGCAAGGTCTTTGGGGCCAGGATCCTATTATGCCGGTAATGCAGCAACAAGTACCAGCTTACTTCCTGATCAGCCAGGGGATATTAAACTTGCATTAAGTACAGAATGGCGAATGAAATTATTCTCTGTATTATATGGTGCATTATTTATTGATGCGGGCAATATTTGGGCACTAAATGAAGATAGTACAAGGCCTGGTGCAAAATTCAGCAATAAATTCTTAAAAGAGTTTGCTGTAGGCGCAGGTGCCGGTTTAAGGATTGATGTGAGCTTTTTTGTTTTGAGATTTGATTTTGCCATCCCCATCAGGAAACCATTTTTGCCAGAGGGAAGTAGGTGGGTATTAAACAAAATAGATTTTGGTAATAGTGATTGGTTAAAACAAAATTTGGTCTTTAATTTGGCTATTGGGTATCCTTTTTAAGTAGTTGATTTTAATTAATTCGAAAGGGTAAGGTTGTTTAGAGTGTGTAGATAGATTTTGTATAAAAAAGTACAAAAGAAAAACAAGTTATTTAGTTTTTTATAGTAACTATATTAAGCGAAACAAATACTTGATCGGCTAGAGTAATACTGTTGCTGCCAATTCTAAAGTCGCTTCTAGTAACTTCAAAATCGCCTTTAAAAATATATCCAGAAATAGCTGGTTTGGCGCTGAATTCAAATGATATTCTTTTGGAAATCCCTTTTATATAAAGTTCGCCATCAAAAAGATAATAGCCATCATGATTAGACCTAGTGATGCTAGTAGATGTTAGATAGATGGCTGCAAATTTTTCTGTGAAAAAATAGTCTTTTTCTCTGAGGGTAATATCGCGAGATTTCTTACTTGTATAGATGGTTGTTGCATCAACACTCATTTCAAAGCGGGAATTTCCTAGATTAGAAGGGTTAAACTGGATATTTCCCCTTATTCCAGAAAAGCTGCCGTTTACGGTAAATCCAAAATTTTTTATACTGAAATTGATGTCAGAACCATTTTCTACAGGTAGGTATTTCTGTGCTGATAATGAAAAGACCCAAAAGAAAGCCAATATACAAAAACCAAATTTTCTCATCATGGAGAACAAATTTATAGATAGTACAATTTGTTTTAAAGTGCTTCAAATCTATGAAAATTTAAGCTTCATAGGTAACTAGATAAGCTTTGTTATAAACTATTGCTGTTCATGGTCAAAAATGGGACTGAAAAACAAGATAAAACCGAGTTTTGTAGTAATTGTACTACAAAAAATTGAGTATTTCTTTGATTCTCTATGCAGAGAATTATCGGTCAATTTGCGATGCTGAATTATTCTAGTGAACCCTAATTCCGGAAATCATGCAAAAACGAACTACGATAAAGCATTTTTATGTGAGTAATAAGTTATTGGCCTTTTTAGCAGTTTTTATCGTTTCTATAGTTGTTTTCATCAGCTATATCATCCAAAAAAAGGGTGAATCTACTAACAATATGGAAAATTTATTCATGGTCATTGCTATTTGTTCAATTGCAATGATGGCATACTTATTATATCGATTGAATGATGGATATCAGCTTTTGAGAAAAGCAGAATTGAAAACTGCCTTGAGCGAAGAGAAATATAGGAATATCATTGACAATGTTGCTTCTGTTGTATTTACAGCAGACCATAAAGGAAATTTTAGTTATATCAGTATCCGTGCATTTCAATTAACAGGGTATTCTGTAACAGAAATCGTAGGACAAAAATTTTCATTTTTGATTGACCCGGAATGGCAAGAATCGGTAGCCAATAACTATTTTCAACAATGGATGGATAAGGTTTCTGAAACAGTGTATGAGTTTCCTATTATAACAAAAGGGGGAAATAGAAAGTGGGTTGAGCAGTGTGCAGTTTTAATATTGGAAAACCAACAGCCTATTGGATTTCATTGTATTGTTAGAGATATTACAGATAAAAAAATGATTCAATCTGAATTGGAAGAATCAGAAACCAAATTGAGGCTACAGCAAAATCAGTTACAATCAATATTAGATCATACTACCTCAATTATCTATATTAAAGATATTGAAGGAAATTATGTACTAGCAAATAAGCGTTTTCTTGAGGTTTTGCAAGTAACAAAAGAGCAGGTGATTGGACAAAACGACTATTTTTTCTCTAGTAAAGAACACGCAGATTTATTTTCGAAACTTGACGCACTTGTATTATCTGAACGTAAGCCAATTGAAATAGAGCATGTAATAGAGGGTAAAAATGGATCAATTAATCTATTACTCATTAAATTTCCCTTATTTGATCAAAACAATAAAATTTTTGGTATCAGTGGAATTGCAACTGATATTTCAGAAAGGACACAATATCAAAAAGATTTAATTGCGGCAAGACAAACTGCTGAAAATGCTAAACAATTACAAGAGCAATTTTTGGCAAACATGAGCCATGAAATTAGAACACCGATGAATGGAATTCAGGGCATGACTAATCTATTGTTAGAAACAGTATTAGAGCCACAACAAAAAAAATATGCAACAATAATAAAGCGATCAGTTAATAATTTACTTGTAGTGATTAATGACATTTTAGATTTTTCAAAAATTCAAGCTGGTAAATTAACAATTGAAAATATTGGGTTTAATTTTCGCGAAACCATCCTGGCTCTGGAGCCAATGTTTGCTCATAGATTGAATAAGAAACAAATTAAATTGGAATTTAATATTGATCAAAATATTCCTACCTTTTTAAGCGGAGATCCTTATAGATTAAATCAGATTTTGGTCAACCTTTTAGGCAATGCAATTAAATTCACAGAAGTAGGAAGTATTGAAATAGTTGTGCAAGTACTCAAGCAAGATATAAATGGGGTACTTTTAAAATTTTCTGTCACTGACACCGGTATTGGAATTCCAGCGCATAAATTAAATACTATTTTTGAAAGTTTTGCACAGGCTGGTTCCGATGTTGCAAGAAAATATGGTGGTACTGGACTTGGTTTGTCGATAAGTAAACAATTAGTGGAAATACAAAAAGGTTCCATTTATGTAGATAGTATAGAAGGGAAAGGTGCTGAATTTATTTTTGAAATTCCCTACCAATATGCTGGTGCTGATGAAGTATCGAATTTTAAAAGACTACAGGATGTTGACTTTACAAAGCTATTAACAGGTAAAAAAGTATTAATTGCAGAAGATAATTATGTGAATCAAGTCTTGATAGAACACGTATTGCAAAAAATTGGAATGGTAACGACTATTGTAAATAACGGGAATGAAGTTATTGCAAAATTGACATCAAAACCTGAATTTGATTTAATCCTGATGGATTTGCAAATGCCTTTAATGGATGGGTATCAAACAACTACAAAAATCCGGCAACAAATGAAAATTGATATTCCAATTGTTGCCATGACCGCAACCGCAATGAAAGGTGAGCTTGAAAAATGTATTGAAGTTGGCATGACAGATTATATGTCTAAACCATATGAGTTTGTTGACCTGTATAAAAAAATATGTAATGTCTTAAGTATAAGGTTTAATAGTATAGAAAAGGTTCTTGAAAAAAAATCAGTTGTTGAAATACTTGACGAGAAACCATACGATTTGAGTTATTTATTGCGGATTATCCAAAACGATGAGTTAATTAAAATTCTTCAACCATTGATTCAAAATATGCATACAGAAACTTCGATAATGGAAGCTTGTATTCAAAATAATAATTGGATAGGGTTAAAAAAAGTAACACATAAATTAAAAGGAACTGTCAGTTTATTAAAAGCCCATGAATTATTGAATTCTTTGCAAATGGTAGAAAATGCGATTATGCTGGAAAATACAGCAATTGCTCATTCTGAAATGGTTAAGATCAATAAGTGTTCATTTGAAATTACCAAGCAATTGAAACAAGAATATGAACAATTAAACAACAAGAATTCAGTTTCTTAAATATACATATCTATTAAAAATCCCCCCGGGTTTGGAGGCTGTTGTTTACAACAGCCTTTTTTGTTTCGTATTAAACTAAAATATTTTTGATTAAATTACGTTAATTGAGTTAATGAATGCCCCTATATAAATCAACTTTGCCTTATTAATGATACAGATCCTTAGACGAATATTGTTTTGTTTGTTAATAGTAATCAGTTTTCGATCATATGGACAACTGGCAAGTTTGCCTTTTGGTATTAAGCTTTGTGGGCCAGAATTTGGACAAGAAAAATTTCCCGGTGCTTATGGAGTCGACTTTATTTATCCCAATAAAACTGAACTAGTCTATTTTTATTCTAAAGGATTTCGCTTAATTGATCTTCCATTTAGATGGGAAAGGATTCAACCTATATTAGGTGAAGCACTGGATAGTTCGGAATGGAATAGACTAGATTCTTTTTTGTTGAGTTGTGATTCATTAGGACTAGTCGTAAAATTAACCCTTCAAAATTTTGGCAGATATCATTTAAATGGCAAAGAGCATGTAATAGGATCTCCAGAAGTACCAGTAAAATATTTGGAAGATGTATGGAAAAGAATTGCGTTAAAATGTAGTGATAAAAATAATTTATATGGATTTCAAATTATGAATGAACCACATGATATGAAAGAAGTACCATGGTTTGAGATAGCACAAAAGACCATTCTGGCTATTCGAACAGTGAACAAAATACATACCATTTTTGTATCAGGAGATAATTATTCCAATTCAGTTGATTGGAAATTAAACAATCCAAACCTGAAAGACCTTGTGGATAGTTGTAACAATTTGGTATATGAGGCACATTGCTATTTCGATAAGGATTTTACTGGTCAATATTTATCTCGAACTGGCACAACGCTAAAAGCCTACGAACACAATGCAATTGGCGTAAAAACTGGGGTGCAGGCTATTAAACCATTTGTGAAATGGTTAAATAAGTACCACAAAAAGGGGTTTGTTGGAGAATATGGTGTACCAGATGATGACCCTCGATGGTTGCCAATGCTTGATAAATTTTTGCAGTATATTAGTGACAATTCGGTCAATGGGGCATATTGGGCAGCAGGACCTTGGTGGGGAGAATACCGTCTGTCAGTTGAGCCACGTGAAGGGAAAGACCGACCTCAAATGCTAGTATTAGAAAAGTATCTTTATTCCGGAAAAGAATAGAAAAAAGACGACTTTCTGTTTTTATTTTAAAGGATTGTTTTAAAAGTTTAATTTAAAATTGAATTGCTCATTAAAAATTTTGTAATGCAACAACTGAAATCTTTAAAAGTGGTACTTTTTCTTTTTAGTACAGTATTGTTTATTCAACAGATTCAAGCCCAAGATGACTGGGCAAGTCTTTCCAAGTTTGCCCATGCTAACAAACAATTATTCCCATTAAATCCAAAAGAAAATCGAGTTGTGTTTATGGGTAATTCTATAACAGAAGGTTGGATAAATATGCTACCCGGATTTTTCAATGGAAGGCCATATATTAATCGTGGTATTGGAGGTCAAACAACCCCACAAATGCTGATTCGCTTTAGGCAAGACGTGATTAATTTAAAACCAGCTGTTGTAGTGATTTTAGCAGGCACTAACGATATAGCTGGAAATACTGGTCCAACTACTATTGAGATTATTTTTGAAAACTTAATATCAATGGCCGAATTGGCAAATGTCCATAATATACAAGTAGTGATATCCTCCATTTTACCAGTGTATGACTATCCATGGAAAACGGGATTGCAACCAGCTAATAAAATTATTGAACTGAATAAAAAATTAAAAGAGTGGTGCTGGCAGCATCGTGCTGTTTACCTAGACTATTTTAATGAAATGGTTGATGAAAGAAATGGATTGAAAGCAAGTTTAACCAATGATGGTGTACATCCAACTGTTGCGGGGTATAAAATTATGGAACCCCTGGTAGAAAAAGCTATAGCAGAAGCTTTAAAACGAGCACAATAAGACCGGAATTTATCTAAATTTAATTTATTTAAATAAGGCTGAAATAAATTCGTCCTTTTTTAAATTAACTATTCCCATTTCTCCAATTGGTTTAGCCATAAAATGGATAACCAGCGGGTGATTATTTGCAAGTTCTAAGTCTAAGGGATTGATACTTGAAGAAAGTATAACAAACCTTAATAATTGATGAAACTGAGGAAATTTCTCAGTAAAGAGATCTAAAAATTCCCAACCATCCAAAACAGGCATATTAATATCTAGGAATATTATTTTTGGGATATTTTGCTCATTCTCATTTAGTCTGGCTTGTTGATCGAAATAGTCCAACGCATCGTTAGCTCTTTCGAATTTCAACAGTTTTTCGCAAAACGACTGATCATTTAGGATGAACTCGTTTAACATTAATACAATTGAATCATCATCAATGCACATTACTAATGGTATCATATTTGCGCTTGTTGTATAGGTATTCAAAAATAGTCATTTAAAACATTTATTCTTTTTTATTTATCAATTTCATAAAACAGCAGGGCGATTTGCTGATTTTCAAACAAAATGTCAAATTGTGGTGATTAGTTTTTATATTTTCTATCTTCGCATTATATATTGAATCGTCCTTTATTAAAATACATAGTGTGAAAAAAGTATTGACAGTATGCTTTGTTGTTTGGGTATCAATTTCTGGTTTTTCACAAAGTGCAGAAGATTTATTCAATTCGGGTAATGAGAAGCTGGACAAGAAAGATTTTAAATCGGCTATCAAAGAATTTTCAAAAGCAATATTAGTTAACCCCAAGAATGCCGACAGCTATTTTAACCGAGCTTATGCAAAAAGCATGATTCAAGATTATATAGGTGCTATTCAAGATTATACCAAAGCCATTGCCCTATTTCCAGAAATGCCCAATGCTTATTACAATAGGGCAATAGAAAAAGTTCACATAAATGATTATAGAGGAGCTATTCAAGATCATACAATTGCATTAGAGCAAGATCCTAATATTGCAGATATTTATTTTAGTAGAGGCTTGGCAAAAAGTGCTTTCAATGACCATGTTGGTGCAATTCAAGATTTTAATAAAACCATAGAAATTAATCCTGATACAGAAAACATATTCTTTAATAGAGGAATTGAAAAAAGTTATTTAAAAGATTATCAAAGTGCTATTCAAGATTTTAATAAGGCAATAAGTTTGGATACCGCTAATGCAGATATTTACTTTAATAGAGCCATTGCAAAAAATAATTTAAAAGATTACCAAGCTGCAATCCTTGATTTTAATCGAGCCATCACATTAAAACCAATAAATGGAGATTTATATTTCAATAGAGGCGTTACTAAGGCATATTTAAATGACTTTAATGGAGCTTTTAAAGATTATTCCAAAGCAATTGAAATCAATCCAAAAATTCGCAATTTATATTTTAATCGTGGAATTGAAAGTGGGCATTTAAAAGACTATGGAAATGCATTACTTGATTTTAATAAAGCCATTGCGCAGGATCCTTCCAATGCTGACATTTACTTTAATAGAGGGATAGTGAAAAATATTTTAAAAGATAATCAGGGGGCATTGCAAGATTTTAATAAAGCTATTTTATTGAACCCAACTTTGCAAAACCTATATTTCAACAGAGGTTTATTAAAAATGTCATTAAAAGATTATCAAGGTTCACTTATTGACTTAGATAAAGCCATACAGCAAAATCCCTCAAATGCTGACATCTATAGTAACAGAGCAGTAGTAAGGATCAATTTAAAACAACAACAACAAGCACTAAATGATTTCAATAAATCAATTGAACTAAAGCCTGGCGATTACTTGACTTTTATCAGTAGAGGGATCTTAAAAGCTCAAATGTTAGATTTTAAAGGAGCAATTTTGGACTATTCTAAATCAATTGAATTAAATAGTAAAAGTCCTGAAGCATATTTCTATAGAGGGCAAGCAAAACTAAACCTAATTGACAAAACAGGAGCATGCGCTGATTTTATTGTATCGCGCAACATGGGATATGTGGAAGCCATTTCACAGATTGAAAAAAATTGCAAAAAATGAAACCTATATAATGTAAGAAAGCAGCCAATTTATTGCTTTTTTGCAGGATTGTTTTGCTGTTATTTTACGAATATATTGTATATTTAATTTGAATTTGAAAAGGGTATTTTCCGGTCTGATAATTAATCATTATTTTATTTGTTTTTCTTTTGGACAAGCAATTTACAATAGCTAGTGCAGGAATGGAAAGCCTATTCCGTATGTTATCCAATTTAAAGGTGGGTATTTGTATTACGAATGAAAAAGGACAGTTTGTTGAAGCAAATGACCTTTTTTGTAAGGTTTTTGGCGTATCAAAAAAAGACTTAGCTGGAAATACATTTGCCACAATTGTACCTGTTTCACAAGTGAAAATCGTGGATGATTTCCATTTAAAAATTTTCAAATCAAATAAAACAGATTTTCTTGATTTAAGCATCATCAGCAAAGAAGGTATTGAAATATTTATTAAGCTTTCTGGTGAAAAATTTGAACAAGTAAAAGGGCAAAACTTTATTATCACCACAGTCGTAGAAGAATCCAGTAGAAATCATGAAAACCAATTAAAGCTTAGCAATGAGCGGTATGAATATGTTACGAAAGCTACTTTTGATGCAATTTGGGACTTGAGTTTGGTGGAAGAAGACCTTTATTGGGGTGATGGATTTGAAAGCTTATTTGGCTATAAGACGGAAAATAATAAAGGAGATATTGTTGGATGGTATGAACACATTCATGAAGAAGATAGAAAAAGAGTGCTTCAAAGTATTAATACACTAATTAAAAGCAAGAACAGTATCTGGGTTGAAGAATATCAATTTAAAAAAGCCGACGGATCAATGGCTTTTGTTCGAAACAAAGGAATAATTGTTAGAGACAATCGAGGGAAAGCATTGCGAATGATTGGCGCCATGCAAGATATTTCTGAACAAAAAAGAGAAGAACAGCAATTAAAGCTTTTCAAATCGGTTATCACAAATTCTAATGATTCTGTTTTAATTTCAGCGGCAAGTTCTATTTATGAATCTGGTCCAGAAATCATTTATGTCAATGATGCTTTTCTAAAACTGACAGGTTATTCTCGCGAAGAAGTTTTAGGAAAAACACCTGCATTATTGCATGGACCACTTACAAGTAATGATGCGCTGGCAAAAATTAAAACATCACTTGAAAATTGGGAATCTTGTGAACTTGAACTGATCAATTACAAAAAAAATGGAGCACCATTCTGGACAAGTATTGCAAATGTACCAGTTTCTGATGCCAAAGGTAAGTATACACACTGGATATCAATTCAAAAAAACGTTACTGAAAAAATTCGAGAGGAAAATGAAAAAGAATTATTCTATTCCTTATTGCAAATAATCAATAGCAATAAGCAATTAGAAGTTGCTATGAGTATTGTTATTGAAAAAATAAGCGAATATTTCGGTTATATATATGCGGAAGCTTGGTTAGTAAATATTGATGAATCAAAAATGTTGTATAAGGCAAAATGGGCCAAAAACGAGACCAAGGCTTTATATGGAATTGAGTTTCCTTATGAGTCAGTAGAAAAAGGACTTGGCATGATGGGGAAAGCCTGGGAAGAGAAAAAGAAAATATATTATAATGATATTCAAAACTCTTATTTTTTAGCCAAAGACAATGCTAGACTTGCTGGTCTGAATAGTGTTTTAGTGCTTCCAATATTTTTAAATGAAAAAATTATTGGTTTCTTTTCTTTTTTCAAAGAAACGGCTTTTACAAAAGAACAGGAAGAATCAGATTTCCTGGATAAGATAAGTTTGCAAATGGGTTCAGCTATTCAAAAATCTAGGGCTG
>JANOYH010000301.1:0-2578 GCA_031428775.1 Bacteroidota bacterium | reverse complement strand
CTGTATGCTGTCTTCCCTAACAAGGTTCAAATTGAACTTTCCAGTCAATACTTCATTGATGTCAAAGTTGATGAATTCAGGGGTAAGATCAGGCTTTAAACGCCTGAGCAAGGCCCTACTCAAATAGGCGTCTTCTTTGGGCTTGGCAGCTTCTACCAGGTCTTTTAGGGTAGGCATATCCTTGATTCCAAATGCACCTCCATAATACACCGCACCTTGAATAGTTACCCGATCAAGGTACACATTGGCCAGCAGATCCACCACCAAACTATCTCCAGAAACAAATTTAAAGCTGGGGAATTGGCTGGCTTTAACCGTCAACAGTTCTTTGTTTCTTGTTCCATATCGATACACCCGTACCATTTCTTTATAGCCTATATCCGCAAAACCACCTGCATATTTTAAAATTTCTGCTGCTGATTCGGTTGACTTCACATCAAACAAAGCTTGCTTTTTAACTGCTCCATTAATTGCCACACGGGTTTGATAGGGATTCACCCGAATCACATCTCCATCCTGCAGCAATAAATTTTTGGATAGGTCTGATTTCAATAAAAAGTCATAGAGGTCAAAGACCACTACAGATTTTCCATTACGCACTAATTCAATATTTCGGAAAGAGCCTATTTGATTGGGACCGCCTGATGCATATAATGCATTCATTAAGGTAGATAGTGAAGTAATAGTGTAATTACCGGGGTGTTTTATTTCTCCAATTAAGCTCACTTGAATGGTTCTAATCTGGCTGACAGAAATCTGTACGGACACAGAACCGTTTGCAATTCCAGGATAGATTTTGGTTAGTGCTTTGTTCATTTTCAACCGGGCGTCTTCTACTGTTAAACCAGACAGTTTCACTGGACCGAGATTGGGAAAACGAATGGTTCCTTCCGATGTTACTTTCAATTTTTTGGTCAGATCAGAAACGCCATACACGTCTATTTCTAATTGATCCCCTACCCCAATTACATAACCTTGTGGCGTGGCAATTGTTAGGTTGGGTTCAAAACTGAGGTCGGCATTTTCAAAAAGGCTGGCACCAAAAGGTTTGAGTCCGCTGGAAGTATCCGGACCATTTAATCGAAGCAGTTGACTGGTTTTTGGTTTAACCCTTGGTTCATAAGGGTCTGAACTGCTTTTAACAGGCGAATTCAACTCTTTCATGATGGAAGGATCTAATAGAGAAATCCTTTTCTTCAATAGGGTAATTTGGTCGGTAGATAAACCCTTTTCTCTCGCCTTCATGTCCATTTCTAAATCAGACAATCCAAAAAGTTGGTACTGACTCATCAAAATGATCAACTGTTGATCCGTTAGATTATCAATATTCATCGGCATTCCCTGAGCAGTGACTGTTTCAGATGAAAACAACAAAAACAACGCCAGAAAAGCTAGTTTAAAAATTCGAACCATAACTATTATTAATGCGTAAAGCTACTATTTTTAAAATAATAACTTAATGAAAGGCTAACCTGTGTATTTTTTCTATCGGATAGTTCTGATGCACCAGCAAAACCTCCATCCAACTTCACCCATCTATAGTTTAAGGCTTTTGTGTAATTGACAAATCCTGATAATAGAAATTGTTTGTAATCCCATTGCACTTGAAATCCAATATTCAGATCCACCCAGTATTTATTGGTAGTGCCCACGCCAACATTACCCGTAAAATAATTGTACAAAACAAAGTCGTTGTTATAGGTTACTCTTTCTACATTTATTCCAATTCGCTTTAAGCCTTTCACCCAACTTAAATTAAGGGTTTCGCTATTACTACCTGGCCCAATAGAAGCACCCATTACTTGTCCTTCATTGGTGTATCCTTGTGAAATAAACGGATGGGTGTACCAACTATTGGTTCTAGGTATGCCAAAAACGGCATCTCTATTAAAGATCAATCTTGCATCAGGCAATTGTAATTGGGTAATTTCTATACCTAGTAGGATGCCGCCAGCTTTGTCAGATTTCTTGAATATTTTTCTGAACCCAGCGGTATAACCCGTTGGGATGGTATCGCTCCAAATATTAAATGGGTTGGCCAGTTTGTTAGCCCTACCATATTCCAAGTAAACCTCCGCGTGTTCTTTTGGCATGGCATATCGGAAAAATACCGCACCCAAAGAGGCAGCACCGGATTTGTTTTCTGCGTCCAACACCAAAATGGACGATTTTTCTTCTACAAAACCGTTGTAAAAATAATTGCTACCAGTGAAACCTATATGCAAGTTGGGTGTCCATTTGGGGTTCCAATTAAAAATATAGCCAATCATATTGCGATCAACCTGGGGCTTTTGGGCAATGCCATCAGCCCAAATGGTGCGCATCAATGCATTGTCAGGCGCTTCGGTTTCCACATTTTTCAATTGTCCAATGATTGCCTGAAATTCTATATTCCCCCATTTGGTGGGTATGGGTTTATTTGATTTGATGGTAGCGTGTAAAAAGCCGGGTGCATTATTGGTCAGTACTAGGCTATTCCGGATGCCTGGCCCCCACCATAAGTTTTCACTAGAAATACCCAAAGAGATCTTGTTGGTATTGTACAATAAACTGGATTGACCTAAATAAAATTGTTGAA